>JABRVX010000034.1 GCA_039961735.1 Fimbriimonadia bacterium | reverse complement strand
CCCCCAAGCCAACCCCCCACTCCGGCTTCGCAGGCCCTCTCTGGCCTTCAGCGGGATGGGAGGGAAGTGGGTTGCGGAGTGGCATTAGGTTGGAGGTAGGTGCGGACCAGCTCCGCTGCGATCGGGGCGGCTTGCTCGCCGCCGTGGCCGGCCTTTTCCAACAACACCGCAACCGCGATCCGCGGATTGTCCACCGGAGCGTAACCTATGAACCAAGCGTGCGTCTTCTTGCTCTTGGTGTGCTCGGCCGAGCCCGTCTTCCCGGCCCAGCGAATACCCTCGATTCGCGCATGTGTGCCCGTGCCCGACTCGATGCACCGCACCATCCCACGCTGAATCGCATCCCAGCCGGCTGCCGACGTGTCCAGGCGGAACCTGCGCTCTGGCTCGGCTCGCCACAGCGTCTTGTCCGTCATCGGGTCCAGCACGGCGCGCACGAGGTACGGGCGATAAGCCACCCCGCGATTGGCGAGCAGCGCGGCCCAGTTGGCCATCTGCAGCGGAGTGGCCAGTAGGTAGCCCTGCCCGATGGCCATGTTCGCCGTGTCGCCACCCCGCCACGTGAGCTTCTTCTTCGCCAGCCAGGCATCGGTCGGAACCAGCCCGCTGCGCTCGCTCGGCAAGTCTACGCCGCTCGCAACGCCGAAGCCGGCCTTCACAGCGGTGTCGCGCAGCCGATCTGGCCCGGTTCGCATAGCGGCGTGATAGAAGAAGGTATCGCACGACAGCGCGATGGCGTCCACGAAGTCCACGTAGCCGTGCGTTCGGTGGCACCGAAAGCTCCTCTTGCCGACCTGATACGCCCCCCGACAGACCACGCCGGACCGTATCGAGATCTGCCCGGCATTTAGTGCCGCGATCGCGGTAAGCATCTTGAAGGTCGAAGCGGGCGGGTAGGCGGACTGCAGTGCCCGGTTCAGCAAGGGCTGGTTGGGGTCGTCCCTAAGTGCAGCCCAGTCTTCGGGCAGGATGCGCGACGCGAATAGATTCGCGTCGAAGGTCGGCGAGCCGGTCAGCGCGAGTACCTCACCGGTTCTGGGCTCGATCGCTACGACCGCGCCGAGGCGACCTCGCAGAAGCTCGTTCGCCTTTCGCTGCAGCCTGCCATCCAGGGTCAGCACGACCGTGCCACCCGGGCGCGGTGGCCGAGCGGTGATCAGCGAGGCCCCGACAGGGCGACCGACCGCGTCCACCTCCATCGCCTCGACGCCGGGCTGGCCGTGCAACACTCGTTCCTGATGACGCTCCACGCCGACCTTGCCGACGAAGTCCCCGGGATCGAAGTCTGCGCCGGAGAACTCTTTCAGATCTGCCTCTGAAGCTGGCCCGACATAGCCTACCGCGTGGCTGAAGCTGACACCATCCGGATAAACGCGAATTGGTTTCTCCGTGATCTGGATTGCGGGGTGCAAGAAGCGCTCCTCCGAAAGGGCCACATACTGCTCGGGAGTGAGACCCACCGCCACCGGCGTCGGAAGGTTGCGGTTCGGCGCTGCCTTAAGGATCTTGTAGATTCGTTCCTTCGGTTCTCCGAGCACTCGAGCGACGAAAGCGATGGTCTGGTGTTGATCCAGAGCCTCGGCGGGCACCATCGTAAGCACATCCTGTGCTTGCACCTTGGCGACCAGCTCGCCGTTGCGGTCGAGAATCTTACCACGCATGGGAGGCTGGCGCAGGCTCTTCGTGCGGTAGCGCTCGGCTTCTCGCTCGATCTCCGGTCCGAGGGCCACCTGTAGGTACCACAAGCGCGCAAGCAGCACGCCGAGCAGCCCGAGCACGACAGTTAGCAGCGCATAGGCGCGTCTACGGTCGAACGGCGCAGCATCGTTCGGCTTGTTCGCAGGGGTTAGTGTGGTCACCGCGGCCTCCCCGGACCGTGCAGGTCACATAGCCCAGGCGGCACACGATCCTTTGGAAATCTCCTCGGGATCGCCTCGGGGCAGTAGGCGTTGGCGGGCTTGCCACTCTCCGCGCAGATCCAGATCGTTACTTCGCCCCGGCCCAGACCCGGCGGCTGCACTTCCTGCACCGGGGGCTCTACGCCGCTCCTAACCGCAGGTTCGTCCACCGTCACGACAGGCTCGTCCTCGCCTACGTGCACAGGGCAGGCACTGGTCGGCTGCGTTCCCGCGACGAACGAGCGGCGTACAGTGGAGGGGCAATATTTCGTGGCTACCTGCCCCGTCTCTTCGCACACTGAGACCACCACCATGTCGCGGCGGCTCTCGGACTCCGGCTCAGGACGATCGGGCGAGCCAGCGATACGGATGACGGCGTTCATCATCCTGGCCCACACGGTGACCGGGACCGTACCCCCGTAAATGCCAGGCATCGGCCGGTACACCCACCGTTTCTCATTCTCGAGATACAGCGGGTTGCCCACCCACACCACACCGATATGGTTGCCAGCGTAGCCGATGAACCAGGCATCGCGGTGGTCCGAAGTGGTTCCCGTCTTGCCACGTGCGCCCTCCACGCTTCGCGCCCCGCTGCCCGTTCCTCGCGTCACCGCGTCTCGCAAGATGGAGTCCATCGCCTGAGCCGTGGTGACGCTGATCACCCCCCGCCACATCTGAGCAGAACCGCGATGAACGGTCACACCCTCTGGCGTCAGCACGCGCTCAACGAGGTAGGGTCGGACGCGGGTGCCGCCCGTAGCGAAGGTGCTGAAGGCTTCCACCATCTCGATCGGCCGTACCGCAGACGCGCCGAGCGGGAGCGACAACACCGGCTCAATCTTGCTGCGAAAGCCGAAACGTGCCGTGATCTCGTCGGCAGCCCGTCTTGGGCCGATAAGGGAGTTTGCGTATACAGCGGCGCAGTTCCTGGAGAGGCGCAGGGCGGTGCGGACGGTGATGCTGCCCATGTACCTGCCGTCCGCGTTGGATGGAGTGTAGAAACGTCCGGGCACTCCGGTCGGATAGCTCTTCTTGCTGTCGCTCACCCTCTCTTCCGGCCCCAGTATGCCCAGCTCGAAACCGACGGCGTACATGAGCGGCTTGAACGACGACCCGGGTTGACGGTGGCCCTGAGTTATCGTATTGAACTGGCTGCGGCCGAAGCTGGACCCTCCGATCATCACCAGCGTGCGCCCGTTAGTGTCCATTACCATCGAGGCGCCCTCGCTCACACCGCGACGGCGATACTGCCTAAGCGCATCGGCCAGCGCGGCTTCTGCAGCTGACTGCATCTTCATGTTGATGGTCAGCTCGACGCGGTAACCGCCTGCATAGAGTTGCTCCGGGTCCATCACGCCACGCAGCTCGCGCATGGCCTCGGACACCGCGTAGGGAGCTTGCCACCGCGACACCAGGGACGGTCGCTTGCTTGCAAAACGAGGCTTCTCCTGCTTCGCCGCTTCGGCCTCGTCTGCTTCGATCAGCCCCTGCTCCCGCATGAGGTCCAGCACTACGTCGCGGTTCCTCAGAGCCGCTTCTTTGCTGACGAACGGGTTCTCGGTCGAGGGTCTGCGAGGGAGTCGCGCGAGAAGCGCGCACTCGCCGAGTGTGAGTTGGTTGAGCGGCTTGTCGAAATAAATGTCTGCTGCGGCCTTCACCCCGTACGCGCCGCCGCCGTAATAGACCTGGTTCAGATAGAGCCGCAGAATCTCTTGTTTGGTGAGCCGGCGCTCGAGCTGGATGGCCAGCGCCATATCTTGCAGCTTTCGCCCGATAGTGCGCTCCTGGGTGGTGAATAGACGCTTGGCAAGTTGCTGTGCCAGCGTGCTTCCTCCCTGAAGAGAGCCGCCCCTCAGCATGGACCAGCCCGCGCGAACCATGGCGACGGGGTCTACTCCCGAGTGCTGCCAGAAGCGGCGATCTTCAGCCGCAATCGTGGCGTTCTGCAGGTGCTTCGGTATCTCTTCCAGCTTCGCCGGCTCTTGATATGCAGTGCGAAACTCTGCGAGGCGCACGCCGTCGGAGCTCGCGAAGACAGTGGGCTTGGATACGGAGCGAGCCGTGATCTCATAGATGCTCTGGATGGTCTGGTCGGCCCGATAGAGCAGCACGCCGAAATACACCGAGCCGAGGAGGAAGGCGCTCAGCAGGATGAACGCAACCCACGAGAGAGCGCGTTTGACGCGCCTCTTGACGGGATTGGAGGCCCGCCTTCGCCCCGCGTTTCGGCGGTCTGCGGACGTTCTTGCTGACTTCCCGCTCATCCTCTACTGGATACTGTACCTGAGCCCGATTCCGCTGCCAACCGCCCTCCCCGATTGGTGCGGCGCCGGCAGACGGGGACCGAATCGACTCCCAAACCCCAAATCAGGTGATAATAGGGACATGTCCAGCATTCATGATTATCCGGTTCGAGTGTCGTGGTCGGGGGGACGAATGGGAAGCGGTACGGTGCGCACCGAGGACAGCAAGGTGCAGGCCGAACTCGCTGTGCCGGAGGAGTTCAAAGGACCCGGCAACGCCGCCAACCCGGAACAACTGCTCAGCTGTGCCATTGCTGCATGCTATGCGATCACCTTCGGCATCATCGCCGAGAACCGTAAGCTGCCCGTCGAGGATGTTCAGGTCGAAGCGGTCGGGCATGTGGACGCTTCCTCGCCGCTGCCGAAGTACACATCCATCGAGATTCGACCGACCATCCGCGTCGCCTCTCCCACCGAAGAGCAGCGCAAACTCATCCTGGAGATGGCGGAGAAGGCGGATTCGTATTGCATCGTCACGAACACACTAAGGGAGAAGGTCGCCATTTCTGTGGAGCCAACCCTTATCGAGGTGTAGGTATGCGTGTTCAGCTCGTCGCGGGCAACTGGAAGATGAACATGACCGGGCCACAAGCCTGTGCTCTCGTGCAGGGCATAGTCGAGCGCGTAGATCAGCGTCCGGACGTAGACGTGGTGGTGTGCCCGCCGTTTACGGCCATCGAGAGGGTGAAGGACGAGCTCCGAGACAGCCATATCAAAGTCGGTGCGCAAAACATGTTCTGGCTGGAGTCGGGGGCATATACCGGACAGATCTCACCCCTGATGCTAATGGACCTGCGCGTAGACTACGTAATCGTAGGGCACTCGGAGACGCGGGGCAGATTCGGCCAGCCTTCGGACGAGATGAGGCCTGTGCTGGGATACTTCGGCGAGACTGACGAGACCGTCAACCGCAAGGTTAAGTGCGCGCTGTTCCACTCCATCCAGCCTATCCTCTGCGTGGGGGAGACTTGGGAAGAGCGGCAGGCGGGCAAGACGGACGACATCGTTCGCACTCAGCTCACCGGCGCGTTGCGGGGAGTGGAGCCCGACGAGATGTACGGGCTGGTCGTTGCGTACGAGCCCGTCTGGGCTATTGGTACCGGACAGACTTGCGACGACGAAGAGGCCAATCGCGTGTGCGGCACCATCCGCCAAATTCTATCGGAGCTGGCGGGAGAGGAGCCGGCGGACAACATTCGCGTGCTTTACGGCGGAAGCGTGAAGGCCTCTAACGCGAAAGGCCTGCTGCACCAGCCGGAGATTGACGGGGCGTTGGTGGGTGGTGCTAGCCTCGATGCCCACGAGTTCGTGGAGATTATCTACGGCGCACAACGTGAGGGCTGAGCAAGCGGCAAGCGACACCGAAGTCCGCATCTCCGAGCTTGCCACGCCGGAGATGGCGAACTTCCTCGGCAAGCTTTTCGGCGGCGCCCTCCTCGCGATGATTGACAAGGCCGCATATGTGTGCGCAGCTCGATACGCCGGGACCGTGTGCGTCACAGCCTCCTTCGACCGTGTGGACTTCCACTCGCCCATCGAAGTAGGCGAGCTCGTCCACCTGACCGCCCAGGTACATCACGTCGGACGTACGTCGCTGGGCATCGGCATCGAGGTGCACTCGGAGAATGTGCAGACGGGCGAGGTGCGACACACGAACAGCTCTTACGTGACAATGGTGGCACTGCGGGACGGCAAGCCCGCGCCGGTGCCGCCCCTCGTATGCGACACCCCAGAGGCAAAACGGCACTATCTCCTGGCGAAGTACCGTCGTGAGTATCGCACTGAGTACTCCGAACGCGTCGCCCGCCGCGAGGCCGAGCTGGTCCAGATGAGCGAGGAAGAGCTGGACCGGCTGCTCGCCGAGACCCGGCGCAGTTCCTGACGCTTGGGCAGAATGCCGGAATTTCCCATTCCCATGTGCCTCTACCGCTTGCGTTGGAAGCGTGCTGCTCTGGAGATAGTTGGCTCAGCGCCCCGATGACGCCGCTGTTCCTGCAGTGGAGACTGCTCCTTCTCCGGGTCACGCCACCTGTGCCTCCACCGCAAGCGATAGAGGCATCGCAGCACCAGAGATATTCGTCTATACCAGGCTAACGATCTCTTAGCATCTGTGGTAGAATAGAGCAGCTACGCGTTTTCCTAACGACGCGCAACATCCCCGTCCGTCCAACCCGGACTGCGCGCCGAGGAAGGGGTCGCAACCCGTGTACCAACCGCCTCTACCAGCGGAATACGTCTCGTTATCGGAGTCCGAGACCCACGAGCGAATCCAGGCCGCACGGCAGGTCCTGGGCAGTCGATTGGTCATCTTGGGCCACCACTACCAGCGCGACGACATCATCCGGTATGCCGACTACCGGGGAGACAGCTACAAGCTGTGCCGGGATGCAGCCTCGCGCCCGGAAGCGGATTACATCGTGTTCTGCGGCGTGCACTTCATGGCCGAGAGTGCCGACATGTTGTCCGCAGACCACCAAATTGTCATTCTGCCCAACCTCTCGGCGGGTTGCAGCATGGCGGATATGGCGAACACCTTCCAGGTTCGGCAGGCGTGGAGGCAGCTCGAAGAGGTCACGGACATCGCTCGGGTGGTCCCAATCACCTACATGAACTCAGCCGCCGCCCTCAAGGCTTTCGTTGGTGAGCGTGGTGGCGCCGTGTGCACCAGTTCCAACGCGTCGAAGGTGCTGTCCTGGGCTTTGGGGCAAGGCGACAAGGTACTGTTCTTCCCGGACCAGCATCTCGGGCGAAATACCGCAGTGCGCATGGGTTTTGACGTGGACCGCGACATGCTGGTGTGGGATCCCAACCAGCCCTTCGGCGGCAACGTGCCCGAGCGCATCCGCGAAGCCACATTCCTGCTTTGGAAGGGGCACTGCTCCGTGCATATGCGCTTCACCCTAGAGCAGGTTCGACTCGCCCGCAAGGTCCACCCCGGTATCAACGTCGTCGTGCACCCCGAGTGCACCAAAGATGTGGTGGATGCCGCCGACAGCTTCGGCTCCACTGAGTTCATCATCAAGACCGTGACGGCGGGCGCGCCGGGCACGAAGTGGGCCATCGGCACAGAGATCAACCTGGTCAAGCGACTGGCGGATGAGAACCCCGACAAGCTGATCTTCTGTCTCGACCCCATCACGTGTCCTTGCAGCACCATGTACCGCATCCACCCGTCGTTCCTGCTCTGGGTGCTGGAGAATCTGGTCGCCGGGCGCGTCGTCAACCGCATCGAGGTCCCGCCGCAAACCAAGCGCCACGCGCTGCAGGCGCTTCAGCGCATGGTGGCCATCACCGAGCAATCGGTTACCGCCTCCGCTGTCTGAGTTCCCATGATTGAGGGAGACACGGAACCGACATCCTCCCTGCAGGGCTGGTCACCGCAACCATACAAGCCTGTCGAAGCATGCAGCAAAAAGCCGCGATGGTAGTAGCCTTGCCAGAGAGCATGCGCCGGGCGAGCACCTGCTTCGACAGGCTCAGCATAACGGAACGCGAGCCCGAAGGTCCGCAGAATCTAAGTGATGGTCGGAAGTGGTTGGGGCCGGTCCGGGCGGCAAGAGGCCAGCACCATCTCCCCTCCGAGGAAGAACGCGAGCGAAGACACATATACCCAGAGCAACACCAACACCGGGCCGACGGCGGCGCCATACGCCGATTGCACGCCCGCCACCTCGACGTACCATAGAAGCAAGCGCTGGCCCGTCGCCACCAAGAGCGCACCGATCGCGGCGCCGGCCCACACATGACGCATGCCGATGCGTTCGGGCGGCAAGGTCACGTAAAGGATGGCGAACATGAGTGTAACCAGGAACCAGGTGATGATAGGTTCTGCAAAGCCACGATGGAGCAACCACGATGGGAGCCAGTCACTCAGCCACTCCCGCAGCAGGCGGACCGTGGCATCGAGGATCAGCCAGCAGAGAACCAGGGAAGCCGCGCAGAATACGAGTGCAGCCGAGAGCAACCTTTTCTTAGCAACCTGTGCTGCACCCCAGGTGGTGCGTCCCACGCGCCAGATGGTGTCTATGGAGAACTTGGCCTGGTAGAAGACGTTTGACGCGGCGAAGAGGGACACTAACAGGCTTGCCGCGGTGGTCAGCACGCCCCCCGTGTGGACGCCTACTCCCGATAGTATGCGGTGGACTAGTCGTCCTGCATCCTCACCGATGCGTAGACTGACGCCCTCCACTACTCGTGCCTGCGTCTCCTCGAAGCCATACACGTAGCCGACGGCAGCCAACAACACGACGAGCAGTGGTGCAAGGGCCAGTAGGGTGTAGAAGGCAAGAGCGGCAGCGTGATGGGGTAGGGCATCGGATCGCCACCGGCGGACCACCTGGGATAGGACTTGTGCGAAGCCCCTCATTAGCGTGCTTCCCTACGCCGGAATGGCTGCCGGCTCACCCATCGCGGAGGGGATAGCACCCTCGTACGCCGCGCGCGCTTCCGCGACCGGCACACGCACCCAAGGTTCCGCCGCTCCAACCACTACGATCTCCCGAAGGCTTGCGTCGTATGCACCCATGCAACGAACCTCGAGCCGCAATTCCTTCCCCAGTCGGTGCAGGGCCTCCCTGCGTGCTTCGAGCCTATCATCCGCGATGATGCCCAGTAGCACCATAGGGGCTACCTCGCCGAACAGCAGCGCCGCCGGGGAGCGACTCCATGTGAAAGGGTTGTGCTGAAGTGGAGCCCCCACCACCGCTCGACCTATCATCGCTCGCAGATCCGGACTGCCCGATGCAATGTCCCCGAGTGCGGCCGCGGACTGTGGAGTCATGTCACCTCCGAACATGCAGTACGCACCTACGTCTCCGGTGATACAGCATTCTGCTAGGGCCACGGCCAGGCCACCGTCCGAGCTGTCGTGAGCGCTGTCCACGATGCGCTCGTGAGCGGCGCAGAACAGGAACTCGCACACGGCCCGCTCCGCATCCAGGTCCACGTGCACGGGCAGTCCATCCTCAATCCCATGGCATACCGCCAAGTACTCGCTCGCCCCGATGCCAGAGTGCCGAACGGCGCCAGCAGGTCGCCACAGCACGAAGATCAGTCCACTCCCACCATGAAAGCCCATGCCGATACGTGCCGAAGCGTCCTCCAGCACACCCAACATGCCAATGGTAGGAGTAGGCAGTACCTCTCCCGTCGGGCTTTCGTTATAGAAGCTGACGTTGCCACTGATGACCGGGGTACCTAGTTGCTCCGCGGCCTCGGCGATCCCGCGAACGGCATTTTTGAATTGCCAATACACCGCAGGGTCGTTCGGGTCGCCGAAGTTGAGACAGTCGGTCACCGCGCGAGGTCTTGCGCCCACACATGCAACGTTACGCGCAGCTTCCGCGACCGCGTGCCGACCACCCTCATAAGGGTCGAGGAAGCAGTAGCGTCCGTTGCCATCTACGGACAGTGCGATCCCCCTCTGCGTATCCCGCAAGGCCAAGACCGCGGCATCTCCGCGTCCGGGAAGGAGCGCTGTCTGCGTCTGCACCTGATAGTCGTACTGCTCGTATACCCAGCGCTTGGAGGCGATGTTAGGGCTTGCGAGCAGCTTCAGAAGCGCTTCACCGTAGTCCGGCGACTCGGCGATGCTGTGCGGATCGAACTCGGTTGCCTTTCTCGCCACCTCGGGCATCCGAGCCTCCAGGTCATATACCGGACACTCATCGGTCAACATCTTGGCAGGAATGTCGGCGACGACCTGACCGTCGTCGGTGACACGCACGCGTCCGCCCTCTGTTACCTGTCCGATCACCTCGGCGGCCAATTCCCATTTATGGAAGACCCTACGCACCTCCTCCTCTCTCCCGCGCTGCACTACCGCTAGCATCCTCTCCTGGCTCTCGGAGAGCATCACCTCGTAGGGGCTCATATCGCGGTCGCGGAGGGGCACCTTCCGAATCTCGATCTCCATGCCCACTCCGCCCTTGGCAGACATCTCGCACGTAGAGCATGTTAGGCCGGCAGCCCCCATGTCTTGAATGCCCACTATGGCACCAGTCTCTAGCGCCTCCAGTGTGGCCTCGATCAACAGCTTCTCGGCGAACGGGTCGCCGATTTGCACATTGGGGCGACTGGCTTCGGAGTCCTCTCCGAGCGTGTCGCTGGCAAACGTGGCACCGTGGATGCCGTCCTTGCCAGTGGAGCTTCCAACGTACAGCACAGGATTGCCGGGGCCGTCGGCGCGCGCGGATGCGATGCTGTCGAGCCGAACTACTCCGACTGCCATAGCGTTTACCAAGGGGTTCCCACTGTAGCGTGGGTGAAAGAGCACCTCCCCGGCCACCGTGGGCACCCCCACGCAGTTTCCGTAGCCGCCGATTCCCGCGACCACGTGCTCGAACAGGTAGCGGTTTCTCGCGACCTCCTCCGACGGACCATCGCCGTCGCGGATAGGCCCGAAGCGCAAAGAGTTGAGGCTCGCGATCGGCCTGGCCCCCATGGTGAAGATGTCTCGAAGGATGCCGCCCACGCCCGTTGCCGCCCCGTTGTACGGCTCGACCGCGCTCGGATGGTTGTGGCTCTCCATCTTCATCGCGATACCCAGTCCGTCACCGATGTCCACGATTCCGGCGTTCTCGAAGCCCTCGCCCTCCAGCGCATCGGCATAACGCTTGAACAGACGGAGCACGTTTCGAGAAGACTTGTAGCCGCAATGCTCGCTCCACATCACGGCGAGCATCCCCAACTCCGTGTAGGTGGGCTCCCGGCCCAGCTTGCTCACGATTAGCTCGTACTCGGTGTCGGAGATGCCCATGCCTCGGTACACGGCGGGAGTAATGGCGGAGTCGGGTGTGGAGCCCATGGCGTCCTTCATACCCCGCGAAGCGCTCCGTTTTCCAATCCGGCCCTGGCCGAGTCGGGCGAAATGCACGGAACGTGTGACGGCTTGCTGCGGTAGAATCCGGCGATATGAGTGAGGCGGAGCGCCTAGTGTCGGCCATCCACGCAATGACCTCCGTGCTGTCCTCCAACCCGAGTGTGGGCAGCTCGCTCCGGAGCATTCTGAAGGTGTGCGTGGACCTGGTGGACGCGGAAGGCGGGACGATCTACATGCACGATCCCGTCTTGCGCACGCTCACCTTCGCCTACGTGATCCCGGCCGAAATGAACGAGCGCCTGCGTGGTCACAGCTTTCCCGACACGCAAGGTATTGCGGGGGCCGCTTTCGTTGCGCGAAAGAGTAGGGTAGACAACGAGGTTGAGAGATCGGAAGAGCACGACTCTCGCTACGACGAGGTCACCGAGCGGACTACCCGCTGCCTCATCACGGTGCCGCTGCTGGTCGCCGGTGCCGAGCCAGTAGGTGTCGTTCAAGTGTTGAACAAGCGCAGCGGCCCGTTCACGGAGTCCGACCTGCTGCTGCTGGAGATAGTGGGCAGCGTCTCCGCGATGGTGATACGCAACTCCCAACTCGCGGACGAGGCGAAGAAGGCCACGGGACTGCAGGCAATGGGTGACATCGCACACGACATCAAGAACAAGGTGGCTCCGCTCACCATGGGCGCGATGACACTGATGATTGATGTGGAGTCGCTAGCAAACACACTCCAAACGCTCGGGGTAGAACCGGATATCGAGCCGCTGCACTCATTGCGCGAGATCGCATCGGTTATCGTGGACGGCGCGCAGCGAACACAGCGGTACGCTCAGCTCATCGCAGACCTGGCCAAAGGCAAAGACCTAGCTGTGTCCAAGCATATGGGAGACATCAGCTTGGTTGCCGTTCGCGAGTTTCTCAACCAGCAGCGCCGTGCACGGCAGAATAACATCGAGCTAGTCGCAAACGTCAACGGACCGATCATCGTCCCCTTCGACGAGGTGATGCTGGAGCGTGCGATCTACAACCTAACACTCAATGCGCTGGACGCAACCCCCGAAGGTGGTCGAGTAGCCCTGAACATGCACGAGACGGACACAGAGGTAGTGCTGAGTATTGCGGACACCGGGTGCGGCATGACGCGCGACGTCCTGGATCGCGTGCTCGCAGGTACGGCGGAAAGTAGCAAGGTGGGTGGTACCGGTCTCGGGACCTCCATCGTGCGGAAGATCGCCGAGCTGCACTCCGGCCGCTTGGAGGCGGAGAGCGAAGTCGGTCAGGGCACTACCTTCCGTCTGATTCTCCCGAAGAACGGGAAGTAGCCGCCTGTCCACTCTCATTCCCGGCACCTATTTCGTCATGCCGAACTCGTCGAAGCATGCAGCCTAAGACCGCAATGTCAGTATCCCGAATC
This sequence comes from Fimbriimonadia bacterium, assembly GCA_039961735.1. Taxonomy (NCBI): domain Bacteria; kingdom Bacillati; phylum Armatimonadota; class Fimbriimonadia; species Fimbriimonadia bacterium. Next base: position 39,038 of record JABRVX010000034.1, on the reverse strand, counting down.
GAGAATTGGCAGTGTACGAGCACATGCTTCGACGCGCTCAGCATGACGGTGCGAGGGCTGCGCAGCTAGACACCGAGGCGAGAGCGATTCACACACGTTAGTGGGTGGCTGTGGGTACCACAGCCACCCACCTAGAGACGAGCGCAAGCACCAGTGCTATAGATCGCCCGTCGCGCCGAAGTTCATCAAAATGATGTTGAGGTCCGTCAGGGCTACCACGCCGTCCCCGTCGAGATCACCCAAGCCGGACGCTCCGAAGCAGGCAAGACCCATATTCAGGTCCTGAATGTCCACCGAGTTGTTCCCGTCGCAGTCGCCGTTCTTCAGTACGAAGTCGGCGGACGTGCCGATACCCACTGTCACGGAGGGCAGGGTCTGTCGCAGCCAATTGGCGTACTTGAGTGACAGGTCGTAGGTGCCGGCCATGCAGAACTGGACATTGTACTCACCCGTGCCCTGCAGGACGGCGTCGTACGTCTTCACCACGTTCGTTGTCCCAGGTGTGCGAAACTCGATGGTAATGATCTTGCCGCCGGGCGAGACTGCTAGATGCTCGAGAGTCACGAAACCCGTCAGGCTACCGACCGACACCGTTGCCTGACCCTGTGCCGGAAGATAGTCACGTTTGGTCGCAGTCACGTACATGGTGCCAGACGTCGCAGGCGATGGTGTGAAGGTAGCCACGCCGGACGGGTTCGTGGTGGTAGTAAGGAACACCTCGGACGGCTTCCATAGGCACACCGTAGCCGCATTCACCGGCGAGCCTCCGGAGGTCACGCTCACCTGGAAGGTGCTAGTGCCTGCCACGATTTCGTCAGGATGTTCAACGGCGAGTGCCTGGGGTGTGTTCTTCCAAAGCGGAGTCTCGGGATCGCCGAAGAGGTTGAGCTCATACAGGCAGTACCGATCGTGCGCGCTCGACTTAGCGGCAGCCACGCCGAAGTCCTTGCCTTCTCCGTGGGCCTGACCTAACGGATAGTAGTTATAAGTCGGGTTCAGCATGGCGCGCCAGAAGTACCGATCGAACGTTAGCGACAGCCCCTGGTTGCCATATCCTACCCAGTACCACCCATAGTGGCTGTTGCCGATGTAGAAACCTCCGCCGCTCGGGGAGAGCACGAATCGCTCGGCAAGACAGTCGTTCGTCGGGAAGTTGGCGGAGTAACATGATAGCGAGTACATGATTCCGCTGAACCGCGGGGAGTTCGTGCGGTTGTACATGTCATTGCCGTTGATGTAGTCGGCACCCGTCTGAATCACATCGTCACTGCCATGCCCGGAGTGGTTGATCAAGTTGTAACCGGTATTGATGGCATTGAGCGCCGCAGTTCGACTCAGGTTACCGGAACTCTCGTACAGTTTCGTGCACGTGAAGCGGCTGGGCACGCTCTCCGATTGGATCGTGTTCTTAAGCAAGGCGCTGTCGGTACTCGAGTCCAACCTGGAGGCGAGGAACAGTACCTTGAGCTGATAGTCCGTGGGAAGAGGCGACTGGGATGCCTCTGCCTCGTATTGCAGCACCTTGTTCACGAAGCGCTGCGCTTCCGTGGTAGAGCCCACGGGTGCGCGGCCGACGTACACGTCAGCGTACATGTCGATGCCGTCACTCGGATACTCGCCGAAGAAGGAGTCTCCGTCGTTGTTCCAAGTGCCGTTCAGGTCGGAGAAGTAAAGGTCGCAAGGGAGGTCGGCTCCGTTGCTGTCCGCCATCGCGTATGCCACGCGATAGGGCACGACGTTGACATCCCCTCCGAGCAGCACGTACAACGTCCCACGGTTCTGCCAGTAGTCCTTGATGCAGTGGCGTATGCGGTCCTGGTTGTCGCCTGACTGCTCGCCGGAGTAGTTCGCGTAGATCCACGTTAGCGTGAGCACCTCGGTCTTCACGCCCTTCTTGGTCTTCCAGTCAGCGAGCGGCTGGAAGGTGGCGGCCAGACCGGAACTTGTGATGATGAGGTATTCGACCGTATCGTCGGATGCAGCCGTCACGTCGTCGCCCGTCATGCACGCGGCCGACCACGGCACGTCCGCGGGGTTGTCCACCAACTTCTGAACCGCCTCGCGCACGACCTCTTCGGCCCAGCCCGAGCGGACAGTAACCATGGCTTCGGCCGGCTTCGGAACTGCGGTGACAGACACACGGATCTGCTGGTAAAGTGTCAGCTTACCGCTCCCGGGCTCGTACTGCAGGGGGTAGACGGCCACATCGGCAATCGGATACCCGGACTTGCTTCCCGTGCCGATCAACTCTCCCAACTCTCCCGGATAGGCCCGACTCGACCTATACACAGGCCCCTCGACCAGTCTCGGCTGCTGTGGAGGCGCAGAAAGCGGTACAGGGTCGGTGCCCGGTGCAATCCTGTGGGTTCCGGGGATCACGAGCGGTTCGCTTACCTCCACCCGCAGGTGCGACGCCTCGTAGCCAATCGGAAGAGCGATTCGCACGTAGCGGACCGGAAGCACCGGCTCGCCCGTTCGTACCCGTATCTCCAGGTCCCGCATGGTCACTGTCTCGTAATCCTGAAGCCGACCGAACTGGACATCTTCGGGAGAGAACGAGAGCGTGACCGACCGTTCGGCCACGGGGCCCGAAGCTCCCGCCTTGGCGAACTGTGCCGAGGCACCCAGCGAGAGCACAACCGTCAACGCGCCTGCCGACACCATCATCCGGATGAGCTTTCGCACTTCGACCTCCTTCCGCATGGAGAGCGTTCGGCCCACTCCGGAGCGAGCAGGGCCTAGCGTGAAAGCCCTGCAAAAGTGGGACCAACTGCGCCCTTCACGCTACGTTCCATCCAGTCTAACCATCCGATATGTCCAGAAGTTCCCGCGAAAGAGCCGCATCTGCCTGCCGTATTGAGCCGATATAAACATTTAGTGCAACTAAATGTCAGCGCTTTCACTGAACTTGTGGCCTCGTGGCAATCTATTTCGGCGAAGGAAGCGCCGGACGAGGGCGAGAAACCGAGCCTATGCCCCTACAAGCTCGACTGGACTTCCTCGGCGCAGCCGGCACCGTTACCGGCTCTCGCCATCTCCTCACGTGCGGCAAGCATCGTGTGCTGGTGGATTGTGGCCTGTTCCAGGGCAGGCGCGAGCTGAAGGCGCTCAACTGGAGCCCCTTTGCGGTGGAGCCCGCGTCCATCGATGCGGTCATCTTCACTCACGGCCACATAGACCACATCGGGTACCTGCCGAGGCTGGTCAAAGAAGGGTTTCACGGCCCCGTGTACTGCACACCGGCGACCGGCGCCGTCTGCGCCATCTCGCTTCCCGACAGCGCCCATCTTCAAGAAGAAGAGGCTCGCTTCGCCAACAAACGGGGATACACCGACCATCGCCCCGCCCTGCCGCTCTACACCATCGAGGATGCCCATCACGCAATGAAGCTGATCCGACGAAGGGAATACTACACATGGCATGAGCTGGCCGAAGGCCTCGTCTTCCGCTTCCACTGCGCCGGACACATACTGGGATCCGCCTTCGTCGAGATCGCCATGCCGTCGGGGGAGACGGTGTTGTTCGGCGGCGACCTCGGCCGTAACGGCACGCCTATCATCAACGACCCGGACGTTATCGAATATGCCGACTACTTGGTTCAGGAATCCACCTATGGCGATAGGGTGCATCCTAAAGACGTAGACGTAGCCCAGACGCTCGCCGAGGTGGTGCGCCGAACGGCAGACCGCGAAGGGGTTCTGCTGATCCCGGCCTTCGCGATCGGAAGGGCCCAGCAGGTGCTCTACCTGTTGCACGGCCTGCGAGAACGCGGCGAACTGCCGGAGTTGCCCATCTACCTGGACAGCCCGATGGCCGCTGCCGCCACGCGACTTCACACCGACTTCGTGGAGGAGCACGACAAGGAGATGGCACTGCTGATGAGCGTCGGCAACCCACTCGCCGGACCCGGAGTCCGAGTTGTCACCACGCAGCAACAGTCGCAGAAGCTGAACACCACACGAGGACCGATGGTCATCATCTCATCCTCAGGCATGTGTAACGGCGGGCGTATCGTCCATCACCTGTTGCACCGGCTGGAGGACGAGCGCAACACGGTGCTTTTCGTAGGATTTCAGGCGGAGGGGACACTCGGTCGGCGGCTTGTGGACGGAGAACAGTGGGTACGTATCTACGGTGAAGAAGTGAACGTAAAGGCGGAGATCGTCCGGATTGATGCCCTGTCGGCGCATGCCGACAGTGACGAGATCATGGAGTGGCTTTCTAGGTTCAAAAAGCCGCCGAAGATGACCTTCGTGGTGCATGGGGAACCACCGGCTGCCAACGCTCTCCGTCAGAGGATGCGTGATACGCTCGGCTGGCCGTGCTGTGTGCCGTACAACGGGGATCATTTCACGCTGGTATAGCCCCATCGAGGGTCGCCGCCGAGGGAGCACGAAGAGAATGGGGCCGCCTAGGTTCGGCCCCATAGCAGTTGCACAGACAAGAGAAAGAACTCTTGCTTTCGTCTAGCGATGCTTCTGTTAGGTCGGAACAGCAGGATTGCTCGAAGCGGATTCGCCTTTGCTCTCTACAAGGTATCAGAAATCGGGTTCCAATGCAAGCGGATCGTCCTGCCAGATCTACCGGTTTGCCCCTGTCTTCCATCGCCGAGACGGTAAACCCCCGGGCAGCGGGAGCGAGACCCAGCCGATGACGGGGGGAACCGCAGAACTATCGCCATTGTTCTGATTGGCAGGGGGCTTGCATCCTGCAGCCTGACGAAAAGGAGACCAGCATGCTCTTGCGTCTATCTACCTGCGCGACGTCGCTACATCGTCTGCTCGCCGCGATCCTCGTTGCGGGCGCATCACTGGGCTCTGCCCTTGCTCAGACGGCCGAACTGCCCAGCTTCAGTACACCGATATCCGTGGACTCCGGCCTCGTCTTCAACACAGAGACCGAGCCGGCGCTCGTGTGGTCGGAGACCGTGTACGTACCGAATGCCGATTGGGTCCGCCTTCGATTCGGAGTTGCCATTCTAGGGGACGGCCTAACCCATCCCGAGGGCTCGACCTTGCGTATCACCTCGCTCACCGATGGGGCGGTACAGCTTCTGAACGCGAGGACGATCCGCGAGTGGCGAAACACGAGTGCGTACTTCAACGGTCCCGCAGTGTTGCTAGAGCTGTTCGCCGCGCCGAACGGCCTTCCCAATCGCATTGTCATCACCGAGGCGACCGGCGGATTGCCGGGCGGCGATGTGTCCATTCAGTCCATCTGCGGGAGCACCGACGACCGCCAGCTCTCGTACGACCCGAGAGCCTGCAGGATGGTTCCTGTGGGTTGTACCGGCTGGATGATAGATGATCAGAATCGGTGTATGCTCACCGCAGGCCACTGTGCGAGCGGAGGAAGCCTGGATGTGGCAGAGTTCAACGTCCCCCTCTCGAATGGCAACGGTAGCATCGTCCACCCGCCACCGAGCGATCAGTATGCGGTGGACGACTCCTCCATTCAGTTCACGAATGGCGGTGTGGGTAACGACTGGTGCTACTACGGCTGCTTTCCGAATAGTACGACGGGTCTAACACCCTATCAAGCCCAAGGAGCCTCGTACGTTCTGGCTGCGACCCCGCCGCCTGTGCAGGGGCAGAGCATCCGCATCACCGGGTACGGCACGGTCTCCTCGCCGGTGTCGCCGACGTGGAACCAAGTGCAGAAGACGCACGTTGGCCCCTACTCGTTGTTCAGTGGCACGCAGCTAGGATATGCCACCGATACCACGGGAGGCAACTCTGGCTCGCCCGTCATCAACGAGAATACCGGTGAGACCATAGGCATTCATACGCACGGTGGATGTACGTCCACGGGCGGCTATAACAGCGGCACGGGGTGCAACCACTCCGGCCTTCGCAACGCCCTGGCCAATCCGAAAGGCGTGTGCGCAGCGGGCCTGAAGTTCGAGTTCCCGGACGGTAGACCGGCCGCTGTCAATCCCTCGGGCGGTACCACCATGCGAGTGGAAGTGGTAGGGGAGTACGGAAACGTTCCGCAGCCCGGCACCGGCATGTTCCACTACGACACCGGTTCGGGCTTCAACGCCGTTCCTATGACCCAGACGGAACCTAACAAGTACCTTGCCACGTTCCCCGGGGCGCCCTGCGGCAGTCAGATTCGATACTATGTGAGCGCCGAGACCACCACGGGCGGCATCTACAAGAGCCCGGCTAACGCTCCGAACGGAGCCTATGTGACGTACTCGGCCTCCGCGGTGATCACGCTGTTCGAGGACAACTTCCAAACGAACAAGGGTTGGACCGTTCAGAACAGCGCAGGCCTAACAGCGGGCGCGTGGGAGCGGGCCATCCCGAACGGTGGCGGCGCCCGAGGCGACCCACCAACGGATTACGACGGCAGCGGATACTGCTACGTCACGCAGAATGGTGCAGGTGACACCGACGTGGACGGTGGAAGCACCTACCTCATCTCACCGGTGCTGGACTTGACCGGCACCGATGCGGTCGTGAGTTACGCTCGGTGGTTCCACAACTCCTACGGCTCCAATCCCTATGAGGATGTTTTCGACGTTCACGTGTCGAACGACAATGGGGCGACTTGGGTGTTAGCCGAACAGGTCGGACCCACGGGCAGCCAAGTGAGTGGCGGCTGGTTCGTGAACAGCTTCTTGGTCAGCGATTTCGTGGCGCCGACAAGCACCGTGCGCGTTCGCTTCACGGCTTCCGACCTCGGCGGCGGTTCGGTGGTCGAGGCGGGTGTGGACGCCTTCAAGGTCGTCGGCTTCCAGTGCGCGGAGCCGGGCAGTCTGAGCGGGCGCATCGCGCTGGACTTCCTCGACGTGTCGCCCGCCGGAATCGGGATGACCATCGAGTTCCGCATCCCCGGAACTACCACTCTCGTGGAGAGCTACCCAGTGGTGCTGGACGGCTCCGGTAACTACAACATTGCATCCGTGGTGGGTGGCACGTATGACATCGCGGCCAAGGGCGGAACGTGGCTGCGGCAGGTTCTGCCGAACCGCGTCGTCGCCGGCGCGACCGTAGCTGACTTCTCACTGAAGAACGGCGACCTGAACGACGACGGCGCCGTGAACCTGTCGGACCTAAACTACGTGCTGGCCCTCTTCGGCACCACGTCCAGCTTGGCCGACCTAACCCGCAACGGTTGGGTGGACCTGGGAGACCTGAACGCCATCCTCGCGAACTTCGGCGAGGTGGGTGCTCCGTAGCACGCCGCGAGTGTCCCACGTAACTGTGGGGCGGCCCGGACGGGCCGCCCCACTCCAACACCTTAGAACCTGCCGGTAACCTTGTACTCGCCGGACAGGGCGGTGGGTAGTAGCACCGTGTCGTCCGCACGCACCGGTAGAGGTTTGCCGGCTAGCTCGGCAAACCGCAACGGACGGCCGTCCCCCGACCGGAGGCGCAGCACGATTTCCTTCGGCTTCACCTTTAACCCACGCAGAGACACGTGAACCGATAGCCAGTTCCCCTCCTCGGCCATCTCCGCGGAGATGTCTACCTGACCACCGAAGGTGGTGCCCATCCGGGTGACTCCCAACTTCATTCCCGGTCGCAACCAGCAGCGAGGGATGGCCTGCAACAGCCACAGCGACTGCTCGCCACCGTCGTACCCCTCGCGCTCGTTCACGAACATCGCCCGGATGGCCTGCCACCGCTCCGAGTCTCCCGGCGCGCACGATGGCACTCCGTCCAACGACTCCACACCCACTCGCCAGTCGCGGTGCACTACCACTGCTAGGTTGTGAAACAACCACTCGAAGAAGCGTGGCAGGTCGTCGCGTGCGAGAAACAATGGTGCGCCGACCGGCCACATGGTCTCGTACTCCACCCAATGGCGAAGCAGGTAGTGTCTATCCGCCACGGGATCCGAGATGTCGGCGAAGTTACGGTCGGCAATGTCGGGGTTCTGAGCCGGTGCGTTGAAGTAAGGGCCTTCGCCTTTCGGCATCCCGGCTTCCACGAAAGTCAGCGCCCACGTTACCAGTGGGTCGTACGGATCCAGCGCGCCCCACGCGCCGGCCCGGAGCGGTCCATATCCGGTGTATGTCCAGTCGATCTTCGCCCAGTCCAGCTCCTGCACCATGCGCGGAACATAGGGGATGCTCGTGCCGTCCGGCAGGGGCACTCGTCGCGCACGAGCGCTTGCCTCGGCGTACCGGTCGCGTAGGCACTTGCGGTAGTCGGCTAGCTCGGCACGCATCTCCTCGGCGCGCGGGTGCCCTGTCTCACGCAACAGACGCACCACCTCCGCCATACCGTAGATGCAAAAGGCGTCGTTGAAGATGGTGTTACCTGCCAGCCAGTCGTGCGCGGATGCGGCGGGTAGCAAGCCCCAATAAGGGACGCGCTCACCGTCCACCTCTCGCATTGTGCGCCGCCTCTGCTTTACCACCCAGTCGAAGGCGTCCACCATCGCCTGTAGGGGTGGATGCTGACCACCATGCAGCCACTTGTCGTCGCGCGTGATTCGGTAGTGCTGTGCTAGCGCCCACATGCCGAGACCATGGCTCAGAAGTAGCGGGTTGGCCGTCCACTCCCCGAAGTTCCCAAGGAAGCCGTGGATCGCCTCGTATCCCTCGCCCGCCAGCGCTTCGCCCTGCCCCATGGCACTGCGGGCCAACCCGCCCACGTCTGCGGTCTGGTGATCCAAGAAGCCCTGCAATACCCTACGGTTCAGGTCGCCGAGCCCGCGGTAGTCGAAGGTCGGGAGGGCCTTCGCGGCGTTGCATGGCCAGTAGCCCTCATAGTGGTTGGGGCTGGTCTTGTACATCCATACATCGGATGCGCGGCGGAAAGCCACCTGCTGCGCCATCTGGCCCACCACTGCCGACAGATAGTCGTTTACGAACGGATCGGGGGTGAGGATCTCTCCGGCACCCGACTGCATATGCCGCCAGTAACGCACCACCTCGTCGCGTCGCCGCTGCGGGTCCTCCTTCAGCAATCGCTGTGCCTCTGGCTTGTCGAGCAAACCATAAGGGATGGCCAAGCGAAAGTCCGCCGTTTCACCCGGTTTGAGCGGCACCTCCCACCGAAGCAAGCCGGCCTCGCGCTCCTGCACCTCGCCATGGTCGGGCCTAGGCAGCACGAACCGTACCTTCTCGCCGAGCAATCCGAACGGCGGGTCGAATCGAATGGGAAGGGCAGGTGCGAGCGCGGCGCCCTGACTCGCCTTGTATCCTAGGCGCACGGACGACATATCACCAAAGTGCAGCCACAACCTGGCCACGGCGTCTGTGCTGCCGCCGTTGGCGGCAGAAAAGCGCACCTGCGCCACCAGCACGTCGTCGGGCTTCGCGGTCTCGTTGCGGCCGGGCGCTCGTCCGAGAAAATGCGCGAACACCTCCTCTCGGTACACGAGATCGCCGTCCCGGCTCTCGACCCACGGGATGGGGTAGCGGCCGTCCAATAAGCCTCGACGCAACCGAGAATTGCCCGTCCCCTTACGGTCGAGCAGGCGCATCGGCTCTCCAAAACCCACCGATACATGCATCCGGTGGTCGCCCAGCGGCTCCATCTCGCGCTGCATGACTCCTAGGCTCAGGAACTCCAGCGGCCCGAAGACCAGCGCGCCATCCCACATCACCCCCACTTGGAAGGGGTAGCCTGGCATGCCGACGTGCTGCACGGGTCGCACCATCGGCGTCCATCGGTCACGGGCTTCTTCGAGTGTCCACTCCATCGGCGCACCGTTCTGTAAAGCGATCCATATGAGGCAAGGCGCAAGAAGCATGGCGTCCTCTCCTTGAGAGTAGGTCGAGCGCAGCGGCGCCCTCTCGTCAGCCGCAACCGATTACGCCGCATCGCCTCAAGCCTCCTTGCCGTGTGCCGCCGGCGCATGAAAGCGCAGAAAGCCCCCAGCTACAGCGGAGGATTCATCACAGACCGGCCGGGTAGGGACAGCGCGGGTGGCGCTACACCGCGGCCTTCTCGGGGGCGCCGAGGTACTCGCCGGAAAGAATCTTCTGATACTCCCCGCCCTCGAACCACTGCTCGAGCTGCTGCGCGCGGAAGATCGGCTGCGGGTGCGTGTAGGTGGCGGTGCGGAGAAGGAACACGATCACCTTTGCCAGCTTCTCGAGCGCCCCGGCCTCCTGATACATGCGAGCCTGCGTCATGAACTCGTCCATATTCATTTCATCCGCAAACCGGCTGCGACCGCCCGCCAACACCATGATAGTCTCCACCGCGCCCTGCTTGTCCTGGAGCGTGAGCAGGCCGCCGCGGTCGCACGTCAGCTCCGCTTGTCGCATCCACTCGTAGAAGGCCAGCACCAGGCCGATGGACACCGCATCGCCGAGCCGCAACGTCATGCGCCCCAGCGCATCGAGCAACGGCAGAATCCAGCGCGCGACGGTCATGTACAGAACGTGTCCGGCCTTGATGTGCGCCAGTTCGTGGCCCATCAGATACAGAATCTGCTCGTCCGAGAGCGCGTCCAGCAGCGTGCTGTGGACGGTGATGAAGGGCCGCTCCACGCCGAACGTATACGCGTTCGGCCAGGGGTTGAACTTGATGTACAGTTCGGGCTCGGGAACGTCTAGAATGGCGCACGCCTCGCGCATGATGGCGTAGGGGGTCTTGAACTGATTGGGCCCGCAGCGGACAGACTCCGCCATGTTCAACGAGTAGGCCCAACGGTCAATGCCCAGATCGTAGAACTTGCGGACCACTTGGGGCAGGATGGGTACCTTGCGAAGGGCGTCCAGCGCGAGCTTGTCCGTTTCAGCGGTGAAGGCGTCGGGGTGCATCCCCGGGAATCTCTTACGTTCGGTTTCGAAAAGCTTGGTCTCGGCCATGTGGTCCCCCTATTGCGGCACGTTCCGTTCCGATGTTCCTACCGTCGCGGCGTCGATTCGGTTGCATCGGCGCTCAAAATGGCGGGGAGAGAATTCCTCGCTCCGTAATGAACCCAGTAATCATTTGGGCAGGCGTCACGTCGAAAGCTGGGTTGTAGACCTCTACCCGCTCCGGTGCCAGTCGTTGCCCCGCCAGTATCGTGATCTCCTCCGGCTCCCTTTCCTCTATCGGAATGGCGTCGCCGCTGGCAACAGCCGGGTCGAAGGTGCTCCACGGTGCTGCCACGTAGAACGGTACCGAGTGAGCCCTACACAGTACAGCCAGAGAGTAGGTGCCTACCTTGTTTGCGCTGTCGCCGTTCTTTGCGATCCGATCCGCGCCGACCAGAGCGAGGTCCACGAGCCCTTGGCGCATCAGCAGGCCTGCCATCCCGTCGGTGACAATGCGGAAGGAGACTCCGAGGTGCTGAAGCTCCCACGCGGTTAGCCGCATGCCCTGTAGTCTTGGACGCGTCTCCAGCACCCACACGAAGGGCCTCTTACCATCCGCATGAGCTGCACGCACCACACCCAGCGCCGTGCCGTATCCGCCGGTCGCGAGTGCACCCGTGTTGCAGATGGTGATCACCTTCACACCCTCGGGCAGCAGCTTCGCTCCATAGCGCGAGAGAGCCTTGTCCGCCTCGATGACCTCCCGGTGGATGGCGTGGGCGGCCTCGACGAGGTCCAGACCGGAGGAAGCGGCAGTACGCATACGTTCCACCGCCCAGCGTAGGTTCACAGCCGTCGGTCGCGCCGCTGCAACGCGGTCGCATGCCCGTTCCCATTCGTGAGACCCGACGACGTGCTCACGGCCGGCCAGGACGACAGCGTACGCCCCCGCCACGCCGATCGCCGGGGCTCCACGCACCACCATCTCCCGGATCGCCTGGTGCACCTGCTGCCAGCCGGTGCATACCACGTACTCCTCGCGCTGCGGGAGCAACCGCTGGTCCAGCAGGGCCAAGGCGTCGCCTCGCCACTCGATGGCCCGTATCTCTCTCACGACCTACAGGTTCGCCAGTGCTTCTTTCACCTCTTGCACGTGACCCGGAACCTTCACCTTGTGGAACGCCGCGCGCACGACTCCCTTGCCGTCAATGACGAAGGTAGAGCGCTCGATGCCCATGTACTTCTTGCCGTACATGCTCTTTTCGACCCAAACGCCATAGCTCTCGGCTACCTTGTGGTCGGGGTCCGAAGCCAGAGTGAAGTTGAGCCCATGCTTCTTCGCGAACTTCTCGTGCGAAGCTAGGCTGTCCGGGCTGACCCCCACGACTTTCACGCCCAGATGCTCGAAGTCCGGCATCGCATCTCGGAAATCGCACGCCTCTTGCGTGCATCCCGAGGTGTCGTCTTTGGGATAGAAGTAGAGAACCAGCGGCGACCCAGCGAAGTCCTTTAGAGTCACCGGTCCTTGCTGGGTGTCGAGCTTGAAGTCCGGCGCGCTGTCACCTGTTTGAACCACTCTCTCGCCTCCTGATCGCGATACAGCCAACGCACCGTCTCGTCCTGCAGCCGCCGAGCGGCGGCAGTGTCTCCGTGGTTGACTATTATGCAGAACGCAGCGACCCGGCCCGACTTCGTCCACACGTACCCGCTGAGCGAGCAGGCACCGCCCATGGTCCCGGTCTTGGCGCGCACACGCCCTACGAGATCGCTCAGTCGCTTGGCCACCGTGCCCTCCTTACCCGCCAGCGGGATCGACTCACGAAACGCATCGCCCCAAGGTTGCCTGGGTGCGTAGCGGAGCAGCGCTACCATACTGCCGGCCGTCACAAGGTTGAGCCTCGAGAGCCCGGAGCCGTCCCCGACACGCACGGCGTCGGAAGCGAGACCTGCCTTGCGGGCAAAGGCGAGCACTGCTTCCGTCCCGCTCCGAAAGCTGCCCAGCCCAGTGCGCGCGTAGCCGAGTTCCAGAAACAGCATCTCGGCCAAGAAGTTGTCGCTGGGCTTGTTGATGGCTTGGACGATCTCGAAGAGGGGCTTGCCCTCATGCACCACCTCGGCCTTACCGTCTTGCCTAGGACTACCGGCGGGCACGCGGGCAAGGGCTGACCGGAGCCAGTGTGTAGCCCATGGTGTAGGGTCGGCAATCGAGAGCGCCTGCACGGGCTTGTCCGTCGCGTGGCCTGCCGGCACGGCCCCGCGTACCACGTACACATCCCGCCCGGGCTCGCGCACGACGCTCAGTGGTCCGGCGCCGCCCTCGAATCGCACCTCTCCGTACTGCGGCACGACCGTAGCTCGCGGCGGGTCCCCGGGCGAGACAAATACCTCGACCACGTTCTTCCCGACCGCGAGCGCCGAAAGGGTAGGCAAGTAGTAGTATCCGAGGTCGTCGAGCTGCCAGCCAGGCGCGAAGGTCTCGCCGCCGTAGCGCGAGAGGTCGAGCGTGACGTCCAGCCCGTCCGGCATCCCCGCCTCGCATAGCCGCGTCACCATCGCATCGAGGTCCGTTGTGTCGAGGAGCGGGTCGCCGCCCCCGATCGCGCTCAGCGTGCCCTTCCCATCGGCCCACTCGGCACGCAACACGGTCCGGTGGCGGTATTCGGGCCCGAGCAGGTCCAGCGCGGCGGACGTCGTCAGCAGCTTCATGCCAGATGCCGGAACGAGCAGCAGCTCCTGGTTGTGTGCAAGCAACGGCTGCCCGCCGCTCACGTAGGCCGCATAGATGGCGATGGTGGCATGACGCAGCCCCGCCTCCTGCGCGATCCGTGCGAGGCCTGGCGGCAGGTCCGCATGGCAGACGAGCCCGAACCCGACGACTAGACAGGCAAGAGCGATAGCGATACGTCGCATGCCCTTTGCGTTCTGTGCGAGCGCTATACTTCCCCCGTGAGCGTGGGTGTGATCTGGAACCGCGCGGCACGGCGCGCTCGGTATCTCCCGGTGCATCGGCTGTTTCAGGAGGCGGAAGTCGTCGTCACCGAGAGCCCCGAGGAAGCCGAGAGCAAGGCTCGGGAGCTCGCTCGGCGCCATCAGACCGTGGTGGCGGTTGGGGGCGACGGCACGATCAACTCCGTTGTAAACGGGCTGCGCGGCTCCGAGGCTGCTCTGGGACTAATCCCCGCCGGGACAGGCAACGTGCTCGCGAGGGAGTTGTTCGTCCCGGTCCACGATCCGTCCGACGCGGCGCGGATCTGTATGGGCGAGGCCTCGACGGCCATAGACCTGGGCGAATGCGGCGACCGGCTGTTCGTCGCCTCGGCGGGATTCGGGGTGGATGCCGCCGTGGTCGCCCGCGCCGATGGGTGGAAGCCGGTGTGGGGCCGCATGGCGTTTGCAATGGCCGCATCGGTCGAACAGTTCCGACGGCACCGATGGCGCGTGGTGATAGACGCAGAAGGCAAGCGTGTGTACGAAGACGAGGCTGTGCTGGTGGCGGCCGTGAACTGCCCCCGCTACGCCGGGTGGCGAAAGCCGATGCCGGATACGAGCCTAGCGGACGGGCTATTGGACCTATTCGTAGTGACACCTTCACACCTGGCCGGCACGCCGCTGGCGGACGTTGCGGCTTGGGCGCTGCTTGGACTGGCTCATCGAAGCAAACGCGTCCGGACCTTCCGAGCAGCGGAATTCCAACTTCGATTCGAAGGTCCCGAGCCCGACTGCCAACTCGACGGGGAGCTTGTGCCCAATGTCGCGAAGAGTCTCCGCGCACTGCCCAAAGTGCTGCAGGTGAAGACGCACAAAGCGGTAATCTAGTTGTAATGCCTATCCAGCGCGTGATCTTGGTGGTGATGGACGGCTGCGGCGTGGGAGCGGCTCCCGACTACGCGCAGTTCGGCGATTTCGGGGTGAACCGGCCCGACACGATCGCCAACACCGCTCGCATGGTCGGTGGTCTGAAGCTGCCCTATCTGCAGTCGCTGGGATTGGGCCACATCACGCAACTCTACTCACCGCACAAAGAAGTCAACCCCATCGGGTGCTACGGCAAGTTGCAGGAGATATCCATGGGTAAGGACACGGTGACCGGGCATTGGGAGATGATGGGCATTCATACGAAGCATCCTTTTCCCACCTACCCGGAAGGCTTCCCGGCCGATCTCGTGGCAGCATTCGAGAAGGCCATCGGCACTCGGGTGCTAGGCAACGTCGCCGCATCCGGAACGGAGATCATCAGGCAACTCGGAGAGGAGCACGTTCGCACAGGACGGCCCATTCTGTACACGAGCGCGGACAGTGTATTCCAGATCGCGGCCCACGAGAACGCCTTTGGGCTGGAACGGCTATACGAGTGCTGTCGAATCGCCCGTGAAATGCTAGTGGAGCCCCACAACGTGCAGCGGGTGATCGCTCGGCCATTCGTCGGAACGAGCGCTGCGAGCTTCACGCGAACAGGTAATCGGAAGGACTTCCCGCTTCCTGCTCCACCAAACGTGATCGACGCACTTGCCGAGGCAGGCATCAAGTGCCATGCCATCGGCGTCGTGGGAGAAGTATTCGCGGAGCGTGGCTTCTCCAGCAGCGAGCGTTCGCGCAACAACCACGAGCACCTCGAGGCGCTGCTGCGGGCGTTGGACGGAGATGCTAGGTTCATCTTCGCGAACTTCGAGGACTTCGACATGCTCTACGGGCACCGAAATAATGTGGAGGGATTTGCCCGCGCCCTGATCGAGTTCGATGGCATGCTTGGCGATGTGATGGCTCGATTGCACCCGACCGACCTTCTCATCCTGACCGCGGACCACGGCAACGATCCGACGACCCCCAGCACCGACCACAGCCGCGAGTACGCACCGCTACTGGTGTACAGCCCGTCGCTGGCTATGGGTTGCGACCTGGGAACGCGCGGCACCTTCGCGGACGTCGGGGCGACCGTGGCGGAGGCGTTCGGGGTCTCCTCGCCGATGGGCGAATCGTTCTTGGAGCGACTCGGCCTCCGCACCACCGATACTCC
This sequence comes from Fimbriimonadia bacterium, assembly GCA_039961735.1. Lineage (NCBI taxonomy): Bacteria > Bacillati > Armatimonadota > Fimbriimonadia > Fimbriimonadia bacterium. The sequence goes on along the minus strand of JABRVX010000034.1, from coordinate 23,313 downwards.
GCTCTTCTTTGACTGAGCCGCCGTGCCCTCGACTTCACCCCCCAACGAGCGGCAACGAATGCTCAACTCCGAACTCAGGGCCCTCTTCGGGTCACGCACGGAGATCGGCGACTGTGCAGGCCTCAGCTTTCTCAGCGGGCTGTAACACGGGGAGCTAGCCGTCCGACTGGTCTTCGGGGCGCAGGGTGGGGAAGAACACTACGTCGCGAATCGAACCTGCGCCACTCAGCACGATGGCCATGCGATCCAGGCCGATCCCCAGTCCGCCCGCGGGCGGCATGCCGGCTTCCATTGCGTAAACGAACTCCTCGTCCAAAGGATGCGCTTCTGCGTCTCCGGCTTCTCGCTGTGCTGCCTGCAGCATCAGTCTCTCTCGCTGGTCTATCGGATCGTTCAGCTCGCTGAAGGCATTGGCCACCTCCTGGCGCATCACGAAGCCTTCGAAACGCCTTACGAAACGTGGGTCCTCCTGCGTCTTTTTGGCCAACGGCGAAGTGTCGAGCGGATAGTCGGTCAGGAAGGTTGGCTGGATCAGGTGCGGCTGGACGAACCGCTCCATCAGCTTCTCCATGATGCCGCCGGGTAGGGTCTCTGTGCTCATATCCAGGCCGAGCGACTCCCCAGCCTTCTTGGCACTCTCCAACGAGGCGAACGCCTCCTTGCCGACCCCCGTGCGCTCTTCGATTGCGTCGGTCAGCTTCATGCGGTGCCACGGCTTAGAGAAGTCAATCTCCGCATCGCCCACCTTCACCACGGGGCCGCCGAAACAGGTGACTGCTACGTGGTGGAACAATCTCTCCGTCAGAGTCATGATGTCTTCGAGCTGAACGTACGCCTGATACAACTCCAGCAGCGTGAACTCGGGCAAATGCTTGGTGGAAATCCCCTCATTGCGAAACACCCGACCCACCTCGTACACCTTCTCGATGCCACCGATCACCAGGCGTTTCAAATACAGCTCCAGAGAAATGCGGAGCTTGAGGTCCACGCCCAGCGCGTTGTGGTGCGTGATGAACGGACGCGCTGCCGCTCCTCCCGCTTCGTACTGCAACACGGGAGTCTCGACCTCCAAGAATCCTTCAGAGTCCAGGAACGCCCGTACAGCCGAGACCATCCTAGAACGGGCGACGAGCCGCTCGAAGGATTCTCGGTTCGCGATCAGGTCGAGGTGACGATGGCGATAGCGTTGTTCTCGGTCGTGAAATCCGTACCACTGATGCCCTTCCTTCTCCTTGCCGAGCGGAAGGGTCTGCAGGCACTTAGCCAGCACGTCCACTTTGCGGGCGTGCACGCTCTGCTCCCCGGTTCGCGTGACGAATGGTTCGCCGTGCACCCCTACCAAGTCGCCGATGTCAACCTGCTCGACTACCGGCCAGTCGTCGGGTAGGTCATCCTTGCGGAAATAGATTTGCAGCTTGCCGGTCGCGTCGGATAGGTGTACGAACGCGACCTTGCCCATGGACCGGTGCGACACCACTCTGCCCGCAACCGCAACGGGCTGGCCCTCGAGTCGTGCAAAACAGTCGTGCACCTCTTGGAGCAGATGTGTGCGGTCGAACCGTTCGATCCGATAGGGGTCACGCCCCATCTCTCGGAGCGCCGCGAGCTTGGCTAGTCGGACCTCTCTCTCACCGACTGCCTCGGTCACCTTGCCCATAGGCTCGCCTACTTCTTCCTGATTTCGATGATCTCGTAGTGCAGTTGCCCGGCGGGCGCATTGATGACGACCTTGTCGCCGACAGCACGATCCATCAGCGCCTGTCCCCACGGGCTGTCCGAGGAGATCGAGCCTTCGTCTGGGTCGGCCTCGAACACGGTGACGACCCGAACTTCGAGTATCTCGCTGCGCTTCTTCAGGTTCCTGAGGACCACCACCGAGCCGATACCGACGTGGTCCGTCGGAATGTTGCGCATAGAGAGCTTCTGCGCCGAACTGAGCAATTCCTTGAGCTCGGCGATTCGGCTCTCTACGAGAGCCTGCTCGCGCTTGGCTTCCTCGAACTCCGAGTTGTCGTCGGCGAACTCGCCCTGCTCCTTCGAAGCACGGATTCGCTCGGCTATCTCGGGACGCTTGACGCCGGTAAGCTGGGCCAGCTCATCACTGAGCCGCTTGTAGCCCTTTTCGGTTAACAACACGACGCCTTCCTCAGTCATGACTGGTACCTTTCGTGGTCCTTCGTCGGGCGACAGCCTCTCAGTCGCCTCAGCGGTGGTGGGTGGGACTACGGGAGAACGGCATTTTGACACAGTACCGCCGGTTTGTCAACAAATTGTCAAGTGAAATGCTCGGCGATTCGCGAAATTCGGCTCAGGCGGATACACGTTGTGGGTGGCAGTCCGGCGACCTCTGCGACATTGGCGAGATATTCGAGAGCCGTGCCCTGGGGATGTCCCGCCGTACGGGAGTTGCAGCGCTACGCTGGATTGTGATCTCACGCGGAGCATGCAAGAGAATCGCCAACGGCGCAATCGGCTTTCTTTCTGTCTCTCATCCCTTGGGGCGACCGAGTAACGGAGAGACCCTGCCTTCCCCTTGTGGAATGTAGCGGAAGCTCGTCCTCGCGCATGCGGGAGGGAGAGGGCGGGGATTAAGTTCATTTCTCCGAGCGAGTGTCGCGAAACTCTCGCTGACGGAGGCATTGCCCTTGTCAGTGTCCCCATCCCTCCAGATGGACAGCGAAAAAGCGCGAGCGGGCTCGCACAGTCCCCAACCCGTACCCTCGACCATAGCGAGGAGGTTTGTGGTATGATAATTCCAACAAGCAAATCGCTGGGTTGCGTGGCCACGGGGAAGCCGGTGAGAATCCGGCGCAGTGCCGCTACGGTGTTGCGATAACCTCGCTCAGCCCGACCGCCACCACGCAGCCGGTCACGGTAACCTCTTCGCGCTTGAGAGGGTGACTGCGCAGCAGCTCTAGCAGACCCCGTCCCAAAGCGAGGAGCGGGGTTTTCGTTTGCCCCGTTTCCCGAACCGGCGCCCGGCTCGATACATAGGAGAACCATGAATCGAGTACTGGCCATCACGCTATGCGCGGCCGTCGCCGTTACGGTCAATGCATTCACCCCTGCAATCGGCTATCGCACGGTCGATCTCGACATCAACGGTTCCGCCATCGCTGTCTCACCTTCCGGCAAGCTCGCCGTGGGCGAAGATGCCTTCGGTGGAGGCGCCGTGGTACGCGTGTTCGACAGCGTCCTTCCCGGGCGGAACCTGCTCTACACTATCACCGCTCCGAGCGGCCACAACTGGCAGTTCTTGGCGGCGCTGACCTGGCAAGACGACGACACCCTTTTCATCGCCGAGAACGGTGACATGGACACCGTTTACGCTTCGGTGGGAACGACCGTCACGGCGCTGGCTCCGGTCGGTTCCATTCCGAGCATCTCCGGTTTGACCCTCGGTTTCGGCGGCGAATTGTTTGCTACGGGCGCAACCGATCCGGGAACCGGGACGGTGTACCATGTTCAGTCCGGCACCGCGACCATCTTCGCCACCTCCCTAGGCACCGGCTATCTAGGGGGCGTTGCCTTCCTGAACGACGTTCTCTATGTCGCCGATAACAACGATCCCTTCTTCATGGGCAACCCGGGTCTAGTCCATCGCTTCGCCTCGGACGGGAGCTACCTGGGAGCAATCTCGTTGGCTGGAGGCGGTGGTTCCGGTGTGGTGGACATCCTGTTCGACACCGAGGGCGACCTCGTCGCTACGACGGGCACCACCATCACCATAAACGGCGAGACGCTGGGTACTTTTAGCGGCCCCTGGCCATTCCCAACCTTCTTGGCCTACACGGGTACCGGCTTCGAGCCCTTCTCCGGTACGGGGTTGCTGTTGGTGAACGGCACGTTCACCGAGGTGGGTGGCATCTTCGGCATAACGCCGGTACCCGAGCCGGGAGCCATCGCCTTGCTTCTGCCCGCGCTCGCACTCATGAGGAAGCGCAGGTGATCCTCCCCGCGCTCGCTATCCTGTACCAAGGCATCTTCGGCCCGTCCGACTTCGCAACCAAGCTGTTCGACTACAGCGGCGTGAATGGCGTGCCGGGATACAACGTGGATGCGACCAAAGTGCTAGGCTACCCGTCGCCTAACGCAACACCGTCGGTACCCGACAACAGCGACCTGTTCTCCTTCGGCTGGGGAGGCTACGTGACCGTGGGCTTCGACCGGCCTATCCGAAACGGCCCCGGACCGGACTTCATCATCTTCGGCAACGCCTTCTACATGGGCGGAGACCCGCTGCAGGTATGGCGCGAGCCGGGATTCGTCGAAGTCGGAGTGGATGTGGATGGCAACGGCGTTCCGAGCGCGGCGGACCGGTGGTACCTGCTCCGCGGCTTCCCGTTGCCTCCGTTCCCGCTCGACCCGTACTTCTATGGCTGGTTCGAGCCAGAGGTGCCCTGGAGCTATGCGGACTGTACGCCGACGGACAACACCGGTAACCCTCTCATCCCCGACGACCCGCTGACACCGGGAATCGACCCCGTTTCCGCGGGCGGCGATGCGATGGACCTCGACTGGGCCGTGGATTGGGTGACGGGTCTGCGCGTTTTTCTCAAGGAGGTGCACTTCGTGCGCATCACCCACGCGCTGAACTCCTTCCACCCCATCTTCGGGCCGTCGTCCACAGAGGTGGACGCGATCGCCATCGTCCACCCAGAAGGCCTGCTCACAACGACGCCGGTACCCCGCGGCGAATCTAAGAACGAGGTGCCTCCGAGCGGACGTGGATAGCAGAAGGGCTTTCACGTTGATCGAACTGCTCGTGGTGATAGCCATCATCGCGATCCTGGCGGGCATCCTGTTCCCCGTGTTTGCATCAGCGCGGCAACGTAGCCACGACGCGAAGTGCGCTGCCAACCTAAGGCAACTCGTGCAGGCCAACCTGATGTACGCAGGCGATACCGGCAGGTACGTTCCCGCTGCACAGGACCTGTACGAGACCAATCGCCGACGGTGGTTCGGAGTGCGGGGCTCGGACGGGCGGTTCGTCCCAGAAGACGGACCGCTCGTCCCCTACCTCAAGGACGGCGGACTCCTCCGCCAGTGTCCACTATTCTCGACGAAGATCGGCTTCTCCCTCGGCGCGGGCGGCTACGTATACAACTACATCGCAGCTGGCTCCAACGTGTGGGACATGGGCTTCGTGCCCGAGGCGTATCACACGTCGCGAAGAGAAGGCAGCATCGCGCGAGCAACTCAGGTGGCGATGTTCGCGGACGGTGCCCTCGATATCGGCAGTCCCCAAGGTCTTGCCGAGTACACCTTCCTCGAGCCGCCCGACGAAGTGCTCCGCCGGATGGGCAGCCCTTACTCGATGGACCCCTCGCTCCACTTCCGCCACTCCGGCCGGGTACTGGTGGGCTACGTGGACGGTCACGTCGGCGCGGCTCGCTTGGCACGATCCGTGGTCAAGAGCGGTGTGTACCCCCGGGCCAACCCCGCCGCCCACGGCCTCGGCTGGATGGGCCCCTTCGACAGCGAAACCCCCTACGATCCGCTCTAGCCGCAATCATTACCCAAAGGGACGGCGTGGAGAACCGCATCGAGGAGGTGAAGCCGGACCTGGTCTCCGGCCGGACCAACTATCACCGATCCCTCGCCAATCAATTCCGACTTCTCATGCACGCTGCGGCTGAATCTGCTCGAGGTCGGGACCCGCGTCACACAGACCACGCGTCGAACGTGGCTCCACCTGCCGACGGGTTACCTTCCTGCGGCACATCATCGCGGATGCGGGGGGATGAATGACCTTTTATGCCTCCGTTGTCCTTTAGCGGAGGCTCCTCTGTCCCGGTCGGTCACACCGCACATGGCTTCCACTACAGGGGCAACGGAGGCATGGGCCGGACTTCTGCAGACGGTCGTCGCCGTCTCGGCGACGACCGTCTGCAGGGAATTGGTGGGCCGCAGGGCACACCGTTCTTTCGGTGGCTGGACGGTAGAGTTACGACTCGCCTTGGGCGCTGAAGTTGAGCAGCACGATGTTGAGATCCTCGAGCCCGACCAGGCCGCTGCCGTCCAGATCGGCGGCCGTGGATGTGGTCCCGAACCACACCAGCACGCCGTTCAGGTCCGTCAGAGTCACCGCGTTGTCCAAGTCCAGGTCACCGTTCAGGAGTGAGAAGTCCACGCCGACAACGTCACCCCCGTTCGTGTTCACCCCAGTAACTCTGCCGCGCAGCCAGTGCGTCACCTTCGCCAGCACTTCCACGCTGCCCGGGAGGTGCGTGGTCACGGAATAGGACCCGTCAGCCGCGAGCGGCACGTTGAAGTACTCGGTAGTAACACCGTTGCGCACCCACACCTCGGCAACTAGCCCGCTCACGGAGCCGCTGTATAGCTGAGGCTCCACCCGTCCGCTGATGCGCACGCCAGGGCACTCGCACTTCACACTCGTCCCGCGCACGTTGTCCACCACCAGGGTCCACGGCGGGTTGAACAGGGTCTTGATGTAGCCTTTGTACGTGGCCTTCGTCCGCGAAGGATCCGTAGTCATTACCTCGCCCGGATCCCGCCACCTTCCGCCAATAAAGCAGGTCGAATGCCCAGTGACCGTGCCCGCAACCGTCTGGTCCACGCTCGTTAGCACGAATGTGAGGGTCGTCCCGAGGTCCGGCACGTACACGTCGAACTCGATGTTCAGGCCGGACTGGTTGTGTGACACGATGAACTCGCCCGTGAGCGGCTCCAGCGTGCCGGTTGCAATAAACGAGTAGTCCACCAGGCCGTCCGTCAGCTCGCTGACGTTGATCGTCATTCCGAGCGTCACGGGATTGCCGTCATCCTCGAATGGATTCGCAGTGGCGCACGAGCTGGAATAAGGATTGTTGTACTCGTCGAAGGAGTACAGGATGCTGCTGAAATGCACGTCCGCCAACCCGCTCTGGGACCACTTCGATCCGTCCAAATCATAGTCGGCAACGACGGGAATCACGAGGCAGCTAGTAAGAAGAGCCGCTAAGTATCGCATCACATCTGCTCCAAAATATACTGAGGCGGCCGGCCTTCTTTGGACCGACCAGGTCATTATAACGCAGGAGCGCGATCCTGGCAACACACACCGCGGGGGGCGCGTCTCAAGTCTGGTGCCGCTACCTTCACTCGAAAGCGTGCCTCCCCGAGCGCGCAGGCAGCAGACAGTTCGGTGAAGCCGGGGGTCAGTCCGCGTATCAGGAAGCTCGCCACGCCACCCTCCGTAGGCATAGTGTCTGAGCCTACGACTTCTGCTGAGCCTGAGGCACGCAGGCTGACTGCCAGCCCGTTGGTGAAGCAGGGGACTCCCAGAGCATCCAACACCTCGACGCGGACCCACACGCAGTCGAGCCCGTCCCCCCGAAGCGGGATGCCCGCGTCGTCCACGACCACCCGAATCTGCGTCGCCTCACCGGGCGTCCGGACCTCGTGGGTGGCTGCCGCGTTTCCTCGGACGTAAGCGACGGCCTTGAGCGTTCCCGGCTCGAACTCTACGCCTGTGAAGGTGAAGGGTGGATGATCCAGATTACGTGCGTTTCCACCATCGAAGATCGCGGTGGGCTTGTCGGGAGGTGGGCCCCCGCTCGGCAGGAAGCCGCCATTCGACCAATAGAGGGGATCCGCCTGTGGGGGCACTCCGTATTCTGTGTCAGGCCCATCGTCGGAGGCCCTCATGCCGAGCGACCGCCCATTCAGGAAGAGTTCCACCCTGTCAGCATTCGAGTAAACGATCACTTTGTTCGGTGAAGGGGGCTCCCAGCGATTCGCGATGCGGACCATTGGGCCTTGCTCGACCGGTCTCTGGCTCTGGAAGAACCAATAGACCGGCTTGGGCCTCCGGAAGAGGTCTAGCGCACCACACTCGGACGCCCCGGGTTCGTTGGGGAATCCACGATGGTGGTCTATGCCCACCCAGCTACACGTGCCCAAGGTCCAAGGTAGCGCCTGGTAGCGATTCAGCGACCACTGGTAGTTCCACGCTTGCAGCATAAGATCGGCCTCACTGGCAGTCAGCCCGACGCGACTCGTACTCACGCTTCCACCGAACTCGTAATCCCCATACTCCCGGTGCAGACCCTTGCCACCCATTTCCTTCGGCATCGGACGCAGAAATGGGTCCGCCCAGAGAGTATATGGGACGTCGTAACCAATGCTCGAAGGGTCGGCGCGACCGTAGGTGTCACCGCATGTGAGGATGGTCGAATACGGTGACTCACTCCGCGCGGCGAGCACCATCCTTCGGAAAAATGCATCGGGAGGGCCATAGGTCTCATTCAGCGTAGTCTCCCACAGTGCAACACACGCACGGTTGCGATCACGCCGGACCATGTTCCTAACATCCTGCTCCACCCGATGGGCGAACACAGGATCGTCGGAGTAGTGCTGCCACCCGGGAACGCACGAGATCACGAGCAAGCCGTAGCGGTCGCACGCGTCGAGAACTGCCGGGTCCTGCGGGTAGTGGGCCAGGCGAAGGCAGTTGAAGCCGGCTTCCTTCAGCAGCTTAACGTCTCGCTCCTGCATACGCGGAGGAATGGCATTGCCAAACCATGGCATGTCATTGTGGCGATTGGTGCCACGAACCAGGAGCGGGGCGCCGTTCACCAACAGGTTACCGGACTCGCCGACGGCGAATGTGCGGATGCCAATGCGCAGCCGCTCTTCGTCCACCACCTCGCATCCCCCGTCAACCTGTACCACGAGTTCATAGAGATGTGGCGTGTCGGGGTGCCAAAGACGCGGCCGCTCGACTACCATGCGAGCCTGCAGCCGGGCCATCCCGCCCGCGCGGACCTTCACTTCGCCGGATGTACCGGATGCTACGGCGCGCCCTTTCGCCTGCAGAGTGACACGCAGCTTGGCGCCTCGGCCATCTGGCGAACCGTTTTCCACATCCGCTCGAACTACCACGGTCGCTTGCTTCGGTGACACCGTTTCGTACGAGACGAAGATTCCACCGCGCCCGGCGCCGTTCGCTAGAAACGGATCACGGATCCGAACCGCAGGCTTGATGGTGAGCGTAGCGTCGCGATGCAGCCCGCCGAAGTAGGCGAAGTCGACCGCCCGCTGCGGCTTGCCAGGTGGCACCGTCGGGTCGTCCCTGTTGTCGAGCACGATGACCAGATCACCTTCGGGCTCGCGCGTCAACTCGGCAGTCAGGTCCGCTACTACCGGAAGATAGCCTCCGTAGTGGGTGGTGATGAGCCTATCGTTCCAGTACACTTGTGCCTTGTGCATCGCCGCGCCGATTCTTAGTATCACCTGGCCGCCCGGTGCGATGCTCGGAACCTGCAGGTGCTTGCGATACACGCACACCCCTTGCCACACTTGGTTGGAGCGAGGGGTGTGAAGTTGCGGAGTGTGTGGTAACTGGACAGTAGACCAGCTCAAGCGTGGACCTAACTCGACCGTCCAGCTAGTATCCATATCGAGACGAGCGAACTCCCAGTCGCGAGACAGGTCAATGCTTTGAGGCGGACTCGCACCCGTCATCGTCACCACCAAGCCGAGCAGCATCCCTGCAAGCATACACTCGCTCTAGGCGAAACTGCTACGGATCGCCGACGCGGCCGAAATTCAGTAGTACGATGTTCAGGTCCGCTAAGGCCACCTCGCCACTACAGTCGAGGTCTACTACCGGGTCGGCAATACCGAAGCGTGTCAGCACCGCGTTCAAGTCCCCGATGTCCACGCTGTTGCTGTTGTCCGCATCCCCGTTGATCTGCAGGAAGTCCACATAGTTCATGCCTGCGATGAGTGTTCGATTAGGCGACACGCGCCGCAGATGGTGCTGAAACTTTACTGCCAGGTCGAACGTGCCGGATGGTGCGCCGACGGCCTCGTATTGAGCGCCGTCGTCCAGGGTGATCGGAAGCATCGCCCGCACGCGAGTAGTGCCGGGGTCACGGAACTCCAGTAGCGCCGTATGCCCTTCGGGATTCATGCACTGCTGCATCGCTACTACGCCACGAATGGTTGCCGCGCGATCCATCAGCATCACGTCATAGGAGCTGTATATCTCCCCCGCAGTCGCCCACGAACCGGAGTACTGACTGGTCGAGGAGCTGCTCCTCGTTGCCACCGTGAAGTTGAATCCTAGCTGCTTGCCCGAGAACAGGCTGATGCCATTAATGAGGGGATCGTTCTGTCGGAAGTATGAATAGCTATCGCCGGGGCCGAGGGCGGTAGGTATCTTCACCTCGAACAGATACTGGCCTCCGGACTGCTTGTAGGACACCGCGCTGCCCGCTATCGAGCTGCTACGCTTTCTTACGGTCGGCACGCCGTACTCGGCTATCAGCACACCGTCTTCGATGTAGCTGTCACCATATGCCGTGTCCGAATACAGACTGCCGTTTTCGGCGAACTTCCCACCGGAATCCCATCGCCCGTTCTCGGCCGATCCGTCCAAGCATATCCACACACGCACGCTCTTGTTCGATGTGAAGTGCAGATAGAGCGCATCCGGTCGCCAGCACGCACGCACTTGCATTGTCAGTGTCGGGTCCTTGCTGAAAACGAACCCGTCGCTCAGCCACTCATAGCTTGCATCGGCATCTCCGTCCATCGCCGGGTCGGAAGTCGCTTGCCACAGTACGGGGGCCATGCGCACCAGTGGCCACGGGTCCTGTCCGTCCAAGATTCCATCCCCATCGGTGTCCTGAACGTTAGGGTTGGAGCCCGCATAGCGCCCGGCGCACATCTCGTCGAAGTCACTCAGCCCGTCGCTGTCCGTGTCCGCACTGGCAGGAGAGGAGCCGAAGCGAGCCTCGTCAATCGGTACGCGGGGGTCGTCGTCCGGCACGCCGTCACCATCTGCATCCACCACTTCGATGTACCCGTCCCAGGGCGCCAGAAAGTCGTGGTAGGCGTTGTACACTCGGAGAACCTCTCCCATCCCATCGAAGTGCGGTCCGGCATCGAAGAGGATCCCTGGAGGCAATGGGTAGGCCCATGGAAAGTGGTTGAACAGCATCTCTGGATGTCCGCTATAAGCGCACAGCACCAGGTCCAGCGCGTGGCCGAACTCGTGGGTGAAGCCCCACACCACCGTGGGGTCTGTGTCGTTCTTCCCTTCGTACTGGGACGGCACGCCACACACACGCGCGTACGCCGACGCGGTCTGTCCGAGGATGACGAACCCACCGTAGCACCCACTCAGGTTGTTGCCCGTGACGAAGCACCCATCATACTGGTTGTTCTGCACGCCTCTCGCGCGAAGATCCGCCTCGATGTTGGCCATGGTAGGGCCACTGGTATCCGGCGGATAGGTGGGGATGATCATCGGAACCACGTTGAGGTTGTAGCGAAGCAGGCTGTTGCGCCAATAGAACTCCCTGCCGTCGCGCACTACGCCGTTGTACAGCCTATCCACCTCGGCCTGGGACATACCACCCGTGTAGATGACATACAGTAGGTCGTGTGTGGTTACGCGAAGCAGGTTCTGTGCCGATACGCCTGTGCGCACACGAACCTCGGGGCTCCACGCCTCGCTCATCAGCCCAGCCTGGTCCAGCGGCGCGACGCGATAGGAGTATTCCACTCCCGGCATCAGGCCGTAGTCGGTTAAGTCGCCCTTGGCCGAGTAGCGCACGACCTCCGGCGACGATCCGGCCCCGACCGTGGAACGCAGCACGGCGTAGCCCGGCGCACCGGTCTCCGGCCAGGTGAGGTGGACCGTGGTGTGATAGGGCACGGCGCGCAGCTGGAGCCCTACCGGCTTGCGGGCGTCCATTGCTGACGACTGCGCCAGAATGGCTGCGAGGATGATGGCGAATGGCATAACGCTTACCTCTATGTTCTGAAGCTTCTCTCCCTCGGACAAGCTCGAGGCACCCCCGGTTCCCGGAGCTCACACCCGATGTCCGGTTTCGCTCGCCGCTGAAGCCCTGGTGCCTACTCAACCCGGCGCCAGACCTTGGGGAGAAACAGCGACTCGAACTGCTGCACGGCGTAGCGGTCGGTCATGCCTGCGATGTAGTCGCACACCGCCTGAGGGAGTTGTGCGAGGTCCGTTGGAAGGTGCCGCTCGGGCAGCAGCTCTGGGTGGTCCAGGTAGTGTCGAAAAAGCAGACGAAGCATCTCCTTGGCTCGCTCGATATCGGGTGCGGTGCGCGGGTTGTTCACGTACAGCCGTTCGAACATGAACTCCTTCAGTTCGTTCAGCAGCCCCTCCATCTGCCGGGACATCAGTACATGCGGACCGTCCCCGGTGGCCTGAATGATGTCCGTCACCATGCGCGTGATTCGTTCACTGTTTCCGATGCCAAGTCCCTCGCTCACCGTCACGGGTAGTTCGTTCGGCAGGATGTGCCCCGCGCGAAACGCATCGTCCAGGTCGTGGTTGAGGTAGGCTACGCGATCGCACGTACGCACCACCTCGGCTTCCATACTGCCTACAGGGACTCGAGATGCGTGTGCAAGGTCGTCTCGTCCTTTCGAGTGCCCTCCGATGCCCTCCAACGTCTCGTAAGTTAGGTTCAGCCCGGCTCCGTCACGCTCCAGCACCTGCACTACTCGCACCGACTGCTCGAAGTGGCGAAAGGAGAGTGTCGGGTCCACTTCTTGCATAGCATCGTTCAGCGCCTCCTCACCCGCGTGGCCGAAGGGCGGGTGCCCTAGGTCGTGGCCGAGCGCGATGGCCTCTGTTAGGTCTTCGTTCAGGCGCAGCGCACGTGCCACGGTTCTGCTGATCTGCGAGACTTCCAGCGTGTGTGTTAGTCTTGTGCGGAAGTGGTCGCCGTCCGGGTCGATGAATACCTGCGTCTTGTGTTTCAGCCGCCGAAACGCCTTGCAGTGCAGCACTCGATCGCGATCCCGCTGGTAACAGGTACGAATCGGGTCCGGCTTCTCCGGCAACGGGCGCCCCCTGCTCAGGGCGGACTTGGCAGCATGGGGCGATAGCAGCTCGAGCTCGATCTGTTCCGTGCGCTCACGAATGGACTGAGGCGGGCTGAGTGGGAGTTTCCTGTTGCCTTTCACCTAGCACCTCCTCGTATAGTCGCTCAATCCGGCCCACGTACTCGTCGGGCGAGATCCGTGCGGGCGAACGAAGTGCGTTTTCCGACATCTTGGCACGTAGCACTGGATCACGCAGAATCTCCTCGACGGCCTGTGCGAACTCCTGCGCATCATCGGCCACTACCATCCCGTCTACGCCGTGCTCTATCGTTTCCGGCGCACCGCCCCCCCGAACTGCAACCGCCGGGAGCCCCAGGCTTTGCGCCTCGCCGATGACCAGCCCCTGCGTTTCCGAAGTGGAAGGGAACACGAATAGGTCCGCAGCAGCCATGTACACGAGCACCTCGTCATGCCCTACCTGCCCGTGTACGGTAAGGCGTTCTCGAATGCCCAATTCCGCTGCACGTGACTCCAGGAGAGGTCGCCCGGGACCATCTCCGACCAGCCGCAGCCGAGCGTTCGGGAACGAGGTCCGCCAGCGGGGAAGGCAGTCCAGAAGTAAGCCTAGGTTCTTCTCCGACGCCAGCCTGCCGACGTAGAGGAGCGTGCTCTCATCTTGTGGGATCCCCAAACGGTCGCGCGCTTCAGACTTCGGAATGGCTTTGGCTTGCGGAATCCCGGTACGCACCACCTCGATGGGAGTTGTCACCCCATGGCCGCGCAACACGTCGGCTGCCGCGTGCGAGGGTGTTATCACCCTTGCGACGCGGCCGTAGTAGTATCGCGTGTGCTTGGCGACCTTGTATGCGACGTAGCGTCGGGTGAAGAATGGCACATAGTGCACGTAGCGGTCGTACATGGTGTGATAGGTGGAGAGGATCGGGATGCCCGCCGACTCGGCCCACCTAAGCCCGCAGAAGCCGATTGTGAACGGAGTGTGTGTGTGTACGATCTCAATAGGGAGGCGCTGGAACCTCCTCAGAGTACCGCGAAAGGGTGGACGGGCGAGTGGGTATCCCTTTGCCCATGGCGTGATGAGCGATCTGAAGCGGACTACGTCGGGATCCGTGTCACGGTGCCCAGGGAATGCCGGCGCGAACACCCATACTCGATGCCCACGAGCACGCAGGCCGGCGACGAGCGTATGCACGGATACGCTGACCCCGTTCAGCACGGGCAGATAGCTGTCCGAGAAGATGGCTACGTTCAACTGCCCCTACTCGAGTTTGGCTCGAAACTCCCTGACGAACTCCGCGATGTCGGATAAGCGAAACCTGCGCTGGTTACCCTTCGTCCGATGGTGCCTCAGCCAGCCCTTGTTGGTGTAGCGCCGCACGGTCGCCGGACACACACCGAGCAGCTTCGCCGCTTCCTCCAACGATAGCTCGGGGTTGGTTATGCGCGAGAGCATCTGCTCTTTGCTCTCGCCACGGGAACGTTGGTAGTACTTCTCGAGGACGGTGTCGTTTCCGAGACCTACAAGGCTGCGAAGCTCCTCTGGGACCGAGGGCGAGGGATTTGTCGCTTCGGTCCTGGTACGCTTGCGGGGGCGTGGTCCCGAAAGCTCTGGCCTCTTCAGCTTTCTCGGGGGCTTCGGCGGCGAGTGCTGCTGTGACCTATGGCTGCCGACTTCCATGTTCACGACGGCTTTGGCCTGGGCTCGCGATGGTCGGGTATCCGTAGTCAGCCCGGGAAGGTAATCCTCTATGTTGGGAATGCGGAGCTGCACCGCCTCGCCGCCTTTCACGCGCCTGCGCTTGGTTGCGGGCGAGACCTCGCGAGCGGCCTGTAGTGCGGCATCGGCAATGGGCACCGCAGCATCTTCCTTCCGCGCCTCCGTCTCCACGACCGCTCCGACCGGCGGCTGAGGTGCCGGCTGTGGAGGTGCGGCCTGCTGCCTGGTCTCCTCCGCGGGAACAGGGGGAGGCGGCCCGCCCAAAGGCGAGTACACCGTTCCGGCCGTCGGCGCGTCCAGGCCTCCGTGCGGCAATCGCCCTCGAGTGGTAGCTTGACGCTTCGCCGTAGGCGGGCTTTGCTGCGAGGTCGCCTCCGGCGTGTCTAAGAATTGGCTGTCTATGTACGCATAGACGTCATCGTATCCGGGAACTCGCTCGACCTCCATGGTCCACTCACCTCAAAGAACAGCAATCATAGAATAGCCATCGCATCGCCGAAGCTAAGGAACCGGTAGCCCGCCCGCTTTGCTTCCTCATACGCTGCGAGCACCCGTTCCCGCCCTGCGAAAGCGCAGATCATCAACAACATCGTCGTCCGGGGCAGATGGAAGTTCGTCACGATCCCCTCGACACACCGGAACTCGTATCCCGGCCTAATGAACAGCCGCGTGGTCGCTTGACCCATCTCCATCTGCTCCCGCGGTCCCGCCGATTCTAACACCCGCACCGCCGTCGTGCCAACCGCAATCACTCGTCCCGAGCAGAATCGAACCGCATTGGCCGTCTCCTCGGGGATTGTGTAGGTCTCCCCGTGCATCTTGTGCTTTTCCACCGGCCCTTCCGGCAACGGTCGAAAGGTGTCGAGCCCGACGTGAAGCGTGACTCTTGTGACGCGTACGCCCTTCCGTTCGATGCGAGTCAGCAATTCCTGCGTGAAGTGCAAGCCAGCCGTTGGCGCTGCGCTGCTCCCGTCTTCCGCTGCATACACGGTCTGGTAACGCTCCGGGTCTGGCAACGTGCCGTGGAAGTAGGGAGGTAGAGGCATCTCCCCAGCGTCTCCGAGCGGCCCGTCGAACCGAACGACGCGCTGACCGCCTTCCCCGACCTCTTCGATGAAGGCTTCCGGAGCATCATCGAAGATCACTCGTTCGCCCGGCCTCAGGCGGCGTGCGGGCCGCGTCAACGCCTGATAGCGATTGCCGCCGAGCGAGCGCATTAGAAGCAGCTCCACCGCGCCCCCGCTCGGCCTCCTGCCAAATAGTCTGCGGGCGCTGACACGAGTGTCGTTGAGTACGAGTACATCTTCTGGCTCGAGCAGCTCGGCCAGATCGCGGAAGTGCCGATGCTCGATGGAGTCGCCAGCGCGAGGCAGAACCAGGAGCCGCGAGCTGTCCCTCGGCTCCACTGGACTCTGCGCAATCAGCTCGTGTGGCAGGTCGTAGTCGAACAGTGAGCTGTCCATCGACTCACTCATAAAGCAGTGCCAAATCCGTCAAGGACCGAATGCGGGCGAACGGAAGCCCCGGATATGCGCCGTCGCGGTCCACGATGATGGGGAACAGGCCTGCACGCGCCGCGCCTTCCCCGTCGTCCAACGGGTTGTCGCCGACGTGTGCCACCTCGAACGGCTCATAGCCCAGCCGTCCCACCGCCCGGCCGAAGATGCGCGGGTCGGGCTTCTCCCAACCTACTTCCAGGGAAGCCAGTGCGAACTCGAACTGCTGTGCGATGCCGAGGAGTTCGAGGACGGGATGGAGTGTGTCGTCCCAGTTGGACACCACGGCCAGCCGCGCGCCCCTGCGGCGCAGCAGCGACAGAGCCTCGCGCACATCGGGATATAGGCGCCAGTACGGCGAGTTCTCGCAAAGCAACAGCTCATCACTTCTCTCCGACATTCGGGCAAGATGACCTTCGCTCAATGGCACTCCGATTGAGGATAGTAGGTCGGCAGTGAATCTCTTCCAAAACGCCCGCCGTCCTCGTGCGCCCATCGCCTGTATCGCCTGGGCATACTCCCCCTGCCTGGCAACACGCATAGGAAGGTACTCGGTGCGAAGGGTTTCCTCGTCAACTTCGATCTGCTGTTCCCGTAACAGTTCCAGCATGAAGCCGACGGGTTCGTACCGGACGTCTACGAGTGTGCCGGCAGCGTCGAAAGTGATGGCGCGGGGAGACAATCGAGGCATTGCACCCTAGTGTGTCATGACCCACCAGGTCTGCGCACGACACGCTGAACTCGGGCCGCGGTTCACGGGCCTCTCGAGAAAAAAATCCCTATGCCCCACCTGTCCATAGGTTCCCGTGTGCACTGCAGTGGCAGAGAAGCGGCGAGCGCAGACCGGGGCATAGACACTCTTACAGCAGCCCTAAGGCTGGAAGGCGGCCAGCTCGGCTCGCGTTTTCGGCACCTTCAGCTCGCCGGAGATGATGCGCTGCTTGAACTCGTCCACCTTGGCGAGCACGGTGGGGCCGATCTTGTCCTTCGTGTACTTCATTTCACTCAGCCCCACTCCGCCCTCGGCGAGACCTGCCTCGATGTCACCACCCTTCAGCTCTCCGTTCTTCAGCATCTTGGCAAGGCGGAACACCTGCTCATCCACACCCTTGATCATGCTCGTCAGGATGGTCCCAGGCTTTAGGCCGTCTTGGTCGCTGTCTACGCCGATTGCATAGAAGCCCTTCTCCTGCGCGGCATCGAAGACGCCGAGACCGCACTTGCCCGCGGCGTGATACACGATGTCTGCGCCATCCGCACGGCAAGCCAGAGCGGCTTCCTTGCCCTTGCCGATGTTGTCCCAGTCCTCGGTGTACTTGGCGACCACCCGGGCCGATGGATTGACCGCCTTCACGCCTGCCGCGAAGCCACACTCGAACTTCTCGATGAGCGGGATCTTCATGCCGCCCACGAAGCCTAGCACGTTCGACTTGGTCATGCTGCCCGCCAGCACGCCCGCCAAGAACGAACCCTCCTCCTCTTTGAAGCGCACCCCGATCACGTTCGACAATCCGTTGGAGTGCCCGTCTATGATGCCGATGTACACGTCCGGGTGCTTGGGTGCAACTTCCTCTACGGCCTTCTGCATGCCGCCGCCGACTGCGATGATCAGCTTGAACCCGAGGCGGGCCAGGTCCTCGAGGTTGGGCTTGTAGTCAATGTCGCTTCGAGAGGAGACGGTCTTCGTGACCATCCCGAGCTCTTGCTCGGCCTTCGCCCTGCCTCGATCGGCGCTGTCGTTGAATGATTTGTCGCCGACGCCGCCCTTATCGAACACGATCGCCAGGCCGCTCTCCGGGCTGTGTTTGCCTGTCGAACCGCCCGAGCCTTCCTTCTTCTCCCCGCACCCGGCGAGGATCAGGACGCCGAGTATCGCGACCAAGAGTGCGTGCTTCATCGTTCCACCTTCCTTGTGTGACTATGCCTTGTGGATGGCGTGGCCCTGTGCGTCGTGAATGGCCTCACCCAACGCCTCCGCGAAGCTCGGGTGGGCATGGATGGTCTGCTCCAGTTCTTCGAGCGTTGCCTCCATCTGCACTGCCGCAACAGCCTCGTGAATGAGCGACGAAGCGTGAGGACCGATCATATGCACTCCCAGCACCTCGCCGTGCTCGGCGTCTGCGACCACCTTGACGAAGCCTTCCTGCTCCAATGCCGCCATCGCCCGGCCGAGTGGACGGAACGCGAATCGCCCAATCTTGAGAGGCCTGCCGGCTTCCGCGGCAGCTTTCTCGGTCAATCCCACCGCGGCGAGCTCCGGAGCCGTGTAGACAACGTCCGGCACGGCCTTGTAGCTCATCTCGGCGGGGATGTCTGCGCAGTTGGCAGCGGCGACTAGCGCCTCCGCAGAGGCGACGTGTGCAAGCTGAATCTTTCCGATCACGTCGCCGATTGCATAGATGTGCGGCACGTGCGTCTGCATCCGCTCGTTGATTACCTCGATGCCGCGCTTGTGCAGGCGGACGCCCACCTTCTCGACGTTCAGGCCTTCCGTGTTAGCCTTGCGTCCGACGCCGAGCAGCACGACGTCCACCACGACCTCGGTGACGCCGTCCGGCGTGCTCACGAAGCAGTGCCAGCCGTCCCCTTTCTGCTCGCACTTCTCGACCGTGCTGTTCACGTGTACCTTGATCTTGCTCCGCCCGAACAGCTTGGCGAGCTCCTTGCCCAGGTCCTCGTCCATCATCGGAACCAGGTTGGGCATCATCTCGACGAGCGTAACCTCGGCACCGGCGCCGTTGAACACGTAGGCGAACTCGCAGCCGACCGCACCGCCACCCAGGATCAGCATCCGCTTCGGCACCGAGGTGGCGGTCACGGCGTCATCGCTGGTCCAAACGTTGTCCCCGGTGAGTCCCGGGATGGGGATGCGCACCGCGGACGAGCCAGTTGCGATGATGAAGTTGCGTGCCGTTACCTTGCGCTTCTCGCCCTCCGCAACCAGTTCGATGGTGTTCGGGTCAAGGAACACCGCTTGCCCCTGGAGGTGGTCCACCTTGTTCTTTTTGAACAGCGCAGCGATGCCACGCCGCTGGGCATCCACCACCTTGTCCTTCCGGTCCATCATCTTTGCAAAGTCGAATGTCGGCTGGCCAGGCAGTTCGATTCCCATCTTCTCGGCGTGCTTCACTTGCTCGAAGCGTTCCACCGCGGCAATCATCACTTTGCTGGGAATGCAGCCCCAGTTTAGGCAAGTGCCCCCGAGGTGCGACTTCTCGACGCAGGCGGTGTGTAGGCCGTGCTGCGCGGCGCGAATGGCAGCAACATAGCCGCCAGGCCCTGCGCCTATCACGCACACGTCGTACTCGTGGCGACCGTTGGACATAGGCTTCTTCTTCTCCAGTGGCTCGAGGGTGGTTTCGGGGATGATGTCCGTGCCGTGAGGTCCTTCGAGTACGCGCTTCTTGCTCCTAGGTTTGCTAGGGGCGATCACGCTCGCAGACTCGGTGGAATAGGACGGGGTTCTCATCCGTGCGTCACGCCTTCCGTTGGTGCCCAGGGCGGGAGTCGAACCCGCATGAGTCGCCTCAAGGGATTTTAAGTCCCCCGTGTCTACCGTTTCACCACCTGGGCTCGTCTCGGCAGTATACCTTTGGCCTTAGGGCTTCACTGAGAGGGCCGGCCGATCATCCGAAAGGACTTTCTTGAGTTCGGTTCCGGGATAGTACGCAGCCAGAATCTCCTCGAAGCTTTGCCCGGCAATCGCGCGTCCGGCGGCACCGTACTGGCACAACCCCACGCCGTGACCCCAGCCGTTCCCGACCAGCACCCATCCTTCCGGCGTCTGGATGGCGCTGAACATGGTGCTCTTGCACACATCGTAGCCCAACACTTTGCGGATGGCGGCGCCGGTGGTCTCCAGTGTGCCCTTCGGGCCCTGTATGCTGACCGACTGAGCACGGCCGCTCGGCCCGACCTTGGTGACCGCGAGGGATTGCACCGGCCCCACGTCTTTACCCAGCTTCTTGGCCAACTGCGCCCACTGCTCGGTGGTTCGCTCGACGCGCCACCCGCGGTGTGGGCTCGTGGAGCAGTAGGGGGCGTCTGGCGTGCCACACAGATAGGGCGTTGTGCCTCCAAATCCCATCTCGTCCGATGCCGCCGTGTGACCGCCGCAATCAGCGCTGTACACGGTGTCGCAATAGTCCCCTGCGAAGGTGAGCACCAGCCCGGCGGTAGCCATCACGGCTTCGGTGGTGGTCGGCTTCTCGGTGGCGGTGCCTGCGTAGGTTTGTGCGCCCTCCCCGTCCGTCAGGTCGAAGTCTTTCTCGGCGTTGGTCAGCATACGCTTGAGCATGAAGGTTCGGGCGGCCACCGCCTGCGCGCGCAGCGCTTGCTGTGGGAACCCGCTCGGCATCTCGGCGGGCACGACCGACATCAGGTAGCTCTCGAGTGCCACCTCGTTGGTCAGGCGTAGCTTGCCGTCCACGACTGTGACACGGAGCCAGCCGCGATAGGAGGCTTTTTTCTTCTCGGAGACCAGGGAGACGGAACCGGCGATGGGGGCGACCACAACTTCAGCCATGGGTGCGGCGTTCGGCCGGACAATGCCTGCGGCGTTAGCCGTGAGGCTGACAGACTCTCCGGGTTTTGCCTGGCTGAAGCGACTGCCGTCCGCAGACAGCAGCACGAGGCCCGCCTCCGCCGATACTTGGACCTGCCGCACGCCTTCCCAGGACTTGAGGAGCACCCGCACAGGCCGGAGCTGCGCCCGAGCGGGGGCCGCGAGCGCAGCGAACACTGCGATCCAGAGGGCAATCCTGATAACCCGGCAGATCGTTCTGGCCTCCATGCACGGGTATTATGGATCGATAAAAGGGGGGGTCGTAGCTATGCGAAAAGCTTCAGCCGGTTCACTCACAATGGCGGCCATGCTGTTGGCCGCTGCGGGAATTACTCTGTATGCCGCGATGTCGCGGCCAGAGCCCACCGTCAGCGCGAGTAAGGGCGGCGCCGTCTGCCCTGTCTCAGACTGCTCGTCGTCCTGCATGCCCATCGGCCCAGCGGCCGCTGCTGCAGCGAACTCAGGGGGGAAGGTCGCCAAGGGCGACTGCGTGGATCCTTCACAGTGTCCCACGGGCGCCTGCCCAGTGAAGGCGGACGATACGCAGTAGGCTCCGTGTAAAGGGTTGATCCCGAAAAAGTCCCGGCGCGGGCGGTTAGACCGCCCGCGCCGTTTCCTCTTGCCAAGCCGGGCCGCCGTGCGCCGACGGCCCTGAACCCCGGAGCCCGCCTCTGCCGGAGACGGGCTCCGCTTGCTTTACGGGTGGAAGAGTAGAGCGTTCGCCATCTCGATCAGGAGGCACCCGATGGGCTCTTCATCGCTATCCACCAGATACCCCTGCTTGCCGCGGACATCGCCTTGCGTCAGAATCTGCACGAAGTCGATGGCCGATGTGCCCACCACCGTCTCGAACTGGATGAGAGCGTCCAGGTCGTTCGGGATGTCCAGCGCCGCATAGAGTGCCGCTGCGACGTCGGGGGCGATTTTGGGTATCTGCGTCCTGCCTGCCGCGACGGTCGAGAAGTACTCGATGTTGCAGCGGATCAGGTCCCGCGTGAGCCATCTCTCACCGTTGACGATGACCTCTAGATCAACTGTCTCCGGCGGGGAGGTTCGTCCATCGGGCAGTCGTCGGACGAATGTCACAGACAGGTTGTAAGTCGTGTACGGCGGCGAGAACAGCACGCTTCGGTCACCGAGGCAGGTGGCGTCACCCGTCCCGAACGCGATGCTGCAGATGCTGCGGTACAGGTCGGCGTTCGTGGCCTTCTTCAGGCCGCTATCGAAGTTAGTGTTCAGACCGGATCCCGGACCGAAGACGAATGCACCACACTTGTATAGAGGCGATACCTTCGTGATACGCACCGCCTGCAGGATCATGTCGTCCAGCGGCTGGCCGTTGCATCGCAGCACGTCCCAGATGGTGATGCCGTCAATGTTAATCACCTCGGGCCGGAACATGCGCCGGAGAACTCCGTCCACCGGGTCGACACCGAGATCGCCACAGATCAGGTTCGGGACCTCGATCGGCGGGCACTCGAGAGGCAACAAGTCTACGCAGTAGCACAGCGTGGTCTCGTTACCGCACTCATCCACGGCGCGGATGCAGATGGTGTGCTGGCCGAGTGCCAAGCCTTCGGTGTTCCACACCACACTGCCATTCGGTCCGGTTCCGGACGACGGCGTCAGGCCCGCCGTACTTCCGTCGACAGTGACATACCACGTCACGTCGGTAAGGTCGCTGATCGAGAACTGGATCGGGATCTCGAGCCCCTTCACCTCCGTGCA
Organism: Fimbriimonadia bacterium; assembly: GCA_039961735.1. Classification (NCBI taxonomy): domain Bacteria; kingdom Bacillati; phylum Armatimonadota; class Fimbriimonadia; species Fimbriimonadia bacterium. Next base: position 974 of record JABRVX010000034.1, on the reverse strand, counting down.
CTGGCCTTGCGGCGGAACGGGCGGTGTGATCACCGTGATCTCGGGCCTAGTAGTGTCCACGGTGAAGCTCTTGTTGCTCACGCAGACGTTGCCGGCAGCGTCGGTGACTTCTAGGCGTAACGTGTAGCGACCGTCTGCCAGCGGGATGCTGGCAGTGAACGGATCGGCGTCCGTACCACTTGCCACCTCGACCGGCGTACCACCCTCGGGAAGGAGTGTGAGTACCCAGCGGAAGCCGCTGCAGTTGTCCGTAGCGGTCCACGTGGCCGTAACCGGACTCGAGTTTTGACACCCTTCCGGTGTCAGCAGCGCGCAGTCCGGCGGTGTCGTATCCACGGTCGTGGTGGCTTCGTCTGAGCCGACGTTGCCACATACATCCTCTGCCTCGACCCGGATGACGTAACTACCTTGCGCTAGCACGTAGGGACCTGCAGTGTGCGAACCTTGTGGCAGGTCCGTGAACGTGTCGCGCAACACGCCGTTCAGGAACACTCGAACGGTCAGGTTGCCTGGCAGGTTGTCCGTAACCGTGAAGTCCACGTTGACCGGCGACGGGATGCAGTCTCCCGAGGGGGCCGTAATATCCACGGTCGGCGGTGTCTCGTCTACCTTGAAGTTGACGACCGCGCTAACGCCTACATTGTCGCAGTCGTCGGTCACACGCACCTGCACGGTGTGCGGGCCGTCACTCAACGTGAAAGGACCGACCGTGTGCGTGCCCTGCGAGCACGGCGCGTCGGTGTGAACCACCACGCCGTCTATCAACACCTCGCAGCGCTTCAACGCACCAGGCAGGTTGTCCGAGGCGGTGAAGGTGATGCTCACCTGGCGCCCGGTGCACTGGCCTTCGGTCGGGAGGTCGACGCTCGCAGTCGGCGGTGTATTGTCCACCTTGAAGTTGACTAGCGTGCTGGTACCGACGTTGTCGCAGTCGTCCACGGCGCGAACCTGCACGGTGTGAGGACCATCGGACA
>JABRVX010000033.1 GCA_039961735.1 Fimbriimonadia bacterium | reverse complement strand
GGCGAAGTGCACGCGCTGCTCGGTGAAAACGGGGCGGGGAAGTCCACACTTATGCGCGTCCTGGCAGGGGCCGAGCAAATGGACTCGGGCGAGATCCGGCTGTTCGGGAGACTCGTCCACCTGAACGATCCACTCAGTGCCATGCGACACGGCGTCGCGATGATCTACCAAGAGCTCAATCTCGTTCCGACGCTGGGTGCTGCGGAGAACATCTTCATGGGGCGCATGCCTTCGCGAGCTGTGCGTGGTGTGGTTGACTTCGGCCGAGTGGAGCGACTGACCTCCGAGTACTTGCAGCGTCTGGGGGTAAGCATTTCACCCAGGATGCCCATCGAGCGACTCTCGGTGGCGCAACAGCAGATGGTGGAGATCGCGAAGGCGGTGTCGCAGGATGCTCGTGTAATCGTGATGGACGAGCCCTCTGCCACCCTCACCGAACACGAACTGACCAAGCTGTTCGAACTGATCCGCCGGCTGCGGGATTCGGGTACCTGCGTGGTGTACATCTCGCACCGACTGGAGGAGGTGTTCGAGGTGTGCGACCGGGCCACGGTGCTGCGAGACGGCCAAGTCATCGAAAGCCGGGCGGTGCCAGACTGGACGCACGATGACATCGTCCGTGCGATGGTGGGGCGCGAGATCGTGGAGCAGTACCCGCGGCGCAGCCGGGACGTCGGTGATGTGGTGTTGGAGGTATGCGGTCTGTCCCGTGTCGGCGTTCTGCACGATGTGAGCCTGAAACTTCGCCGTGGAGAGATCGTTGGGGTAGCCGGCTTGGTCGGTGCAGGACGTACGGAATTGGCACGGGCGATCTTTGGCGCGGACCCGGTGGATGCGGGTGCGATTCGCCTCGAGGGTCGAACTGTACGGATCCGCTCCCCACGAGACGCAATACGGTGTGGCATCGGGATGCTGTCCGAGGACCGCAAGGCGTTTGGACTCGTCGTCGGCATGACGGTCCGCGAGAACTGCACGATGACAAAACTTTCATCGGTATCTTCGGTCGGGGTGATCAGCCGATCGCGAGAGCGGGCTGTCGCGACGGGCTTGGTGCAGAGCCTCGGCGTTCGGACGCCCAGCATCGAGCAGGCTGCCGAGAACCTGAGTGGAGGCAACCAGCAGAAACTGGTTCTGGCCAAGTGGCTTTTTACCGAGTGCCAGGTGTTGATCTTCGACGAGCCCACAAGGGGTGTGGACGTCGGGGCGAAGGTGGAGATCTACGGCTTGATGAACGACCTGGCCGACCGCGGCGTGTGCATTCTGATGATCTCTTCCGATCTGCCCGAGGTGCTGGGGATGAGCGACCGCATCCTCGTGATGCGAGAGGGCCGCATCGTAGGGGAAGCAGACGGCAGATCGGCCACGCAAGAGGGAATCATGCGGATGGCGCTAGGGGTTGCCGACGCGGAGAAATGATCGTGTTTATTGGCAAAACCTATCCAATACATGCAAGTTCAAAAGCATTCTCGGACCCGAGGAGGCACATGTGGCAAAGGTAACTCTCATAGGAGCGGGTAGCGTCGTCTTCGCCAAGAACCTCTTGGGAGACATCCTGAGCTTCCCCTCGATGGCGGACGCGGAGATCGCGCTCATGGACATAGATCCCGACAGACTGCACACAGCGAACAGGGTAGCCCACAAGGTGGCCAAGGCTGTCAATGCAAGGCCACACGGCATTGTGGCGACGAAAGACCGTCGCGAGGCGCTGCGGGGTGCGGACTACGTGATCACGATGATCCAAGTCGGCGGCTTCGAGCCTTGTACCGTGACCGACTTCGAGATACCCAAGAAATACGGTCTACGACAGACGATTGCGGACACACTAGGCATAGGCGGCATCATGCGCGGTCTACGAACCATACCCGTGCTGCTGGACATTGCAAGGGACATGCGCGAGCTGTGCCCCAACGCGTTGCTGCTGCAATACGTGAACCCGATGGCGATGAACTGCTGGGCACTCAACCGCGCAGGGGGCGTGCGGAACGTCGGCCTTTGTCATAGCGTTCAAGGCACCGCGATGCAGCTCTGCTCCTACGTCGGCGTGCCATATGAGCAAGTAACTTACCGCTCGGCTGGCATCAACCACATGTCCTTCTTCATTGAGTTCAAGTTAGGAGCCGAAAACTTATATAATCGCCTCTTCGAAGTGATGAAGGATCCCGAGGTCTTCCGGAAGGACGCGGTGCGATTCGAGATGATGAAGCACCTCGGTTACTTCGTCACCGAATCCAGCGAGCACTTCAGTGAGTACGTGCCGCACTTTATTCGCCGCGACCGCCCGGACCTGATCGATCGCTTCCTCGTGCCTTTGGATGAGTACATTCGCCGTTGCGAGGAGATCATTGAGGTGTGGGAACGATGGCGCATCGAGTTCGAGAGTGACGACCCCATCGAGGTGAAGCGCAGTGCGGAGTACGGTTCCCTCATCGTGGATAGCTGCGAGACCAACACGCCCCGGGTCATTTACGGAAACGTGCCGAACACCGGCATCATCACTAACCTGATGCCCGGATGCACTGTCGAGGTGCCGTGCCTGGTGGATGGGATGGGCATTCAGCCGACACACATCGGCGACCTGCCACCGCAACTCGCAGGCTACATCTCGACCAACGTGAGCGTCCAGTGCCTGACGGTGGAGGCGGCGCTGACGGGCAAGCGCGACTATGTGTATCAGGCGGCGATGCTCGACCCCCACACCGCAGCCGAGTTGACGATAGACGAGATCAAGTCGTTGGTGGATGACCTAATCGAGGCGCACGGGAACTACATACCACCGATGTACTGAGTATCCCACTACTCTGTGTGACGCGAAGTGAGGAACATTCGGGCACCCATGCCTGCGAGCAATGCCGCAGCGATGGCCATCACCACCAGCATCAGCACCCGTAGAAGCGTTGCGGTTGCCGACTGGGCAAGCCTGGTGAGGTCCGGTGTGGCCTCGGTTCCGGACCACACCAACTCCTCGGGCGGCAAAGCGTAGAGGGCCATGGCCGCGAAGAATACCCACACCAGGGCACACACCCCGCCGAGAAAGGCGAGAACGCCCAGCACCGCCCCGAGGCTGCTACTACCCCTCGGGGCGCCGGTCGTTTCGCGCTCAGACACTGCCTGCGCCCACCTTGTCCAGCACGGACACGGTATCGCCTATACGGATGGCACCGGGTCTCACCGCACGTGCAAACACGCCGCGATGCCCACGAATCCGCTCTAACCATCCGAATGGGTCGGACCCGCCTACAAGCCTTGCCATGTATTCGCACGGCGCACAGGGCCTCCCGATCTCCAGCACCGCATCGCCGATGGCCAGCCGAGTGCCCTCTGGCAGCGTCTGCAGGTTGGGCATGTCCAGTGTGATCTGCTCGCGGATTTGCCCCGGCTCGTGGCCGAAGTCGTCCAGCGTCTGAAGGTCGATCAGCAGGATCTGCCTGCCGGAGGAGTTGGCGTGAAGGTCATCTCGCAGGCCACCTTCGTCCTCGGCAAAGACGACATCCCGCGGCTCCATCGTTCCGCGCTGCAGCTTGATCTGAAGGGAGACGACACGCCCTGAAGCCATTGCGGTTACCGGCCAGTTTACCTGCACCGAACGTGCTCGTGTCCGATAGCTACGCTGGCCGGCTCTACCGATACGACGGCGCCATCGGCCAATTCGCCGGTCCCTTTGCTGTCAGAGGTATGTACACCTTCATGGCGAGCACATGGGGCCCCGACCCCGAGCACCAGTAGCCTATGTCCCCGGTTCAAACATGTGATGGAGGGATGTGCCTTGTGTCACTAGGGGTTCGATCAGTCCTCCGCTTGGGACGGGTCGGGGCGGGCGAGGTGCTCGGGGTCCGGGTCCTCTAGCCCTGCGGCGGGACGTAGGAGCTCGCGGTTCGCGGCCTCCCCCGCGTCGTCCGCCGCCATCAGCAGTGTGCGCCGCTCCTCTTCCTCCATAGCTCGGGCTTCGACGGCCTCCCGGGCGCGGCGGGCCAGCAGCGGCAGGTCTTCCGGCCATTCCCAGCGCATTACGGGTGGCGGCCCCACCACTCCCAGTCCGCCCCCGAGGTTGTCCAATACTCCTCTCTCGGGTCTGAAGCCCAGTTCCTCGGCCAGGTCCATCTGCTCGGCGGTCACGTAGCGGCCGCCGGCTAGGTCTTCCGCAATCTGAAGAACGCGCTGCTCGGCGCGCCGGACCGCGGCCACCTCCTGCTCCCCGCCAAACTGACCTACGGCGACCACAGCGGCGCGCAGAACGGCGGGGTCGGCGGAGTTCAGCAAGGCTGCGACCTCGCGACAGGTCTCCGGCGACAGTAGTCTTGCGTCTTCGGGAGTCAGCGCAAGCAGCGCTCGAACCAGCGCTTCCCGGTTGTGTCGGTCCTTCGGGGCGCTGATCGCGGCCGCCAGCGCGTGCTCCACCTCGTCCGCCCCCGACCGCGGTTGGATGGGCACGTCATCCTCGCCGGACCTCGACGCGACGAACCAAGCGTACGCGGCTCCCACCAGGAGCAACGCCACCCCTCCGACCACGAGAGCCACCAACGCGTCCATCCGGCAATCTTCCTCGCAACTCCAGTGTACTCCCGTACGCCTCCCGGAGCGTCCCCACGCACCTCTACCGGTTTGGCCGCCGAGCGTCCCAAACCCGGTAACCCTCGCCTGCCCCGAGGCCGACAGGCGGCCAATAACCCAGAACGAGATGACGCGGGGAATCTATGCGGGAGCGACGGGGATGCACGCCCAGCAGTTGGCACTGGACGTCATCGCCAGCAATCTCGCGAATGCGAACAGCACGGCTTTCAAGAGCGACCGACTGAGTTTCCGTGAGGCGCTGGACCGAGAAGTCCACGCGCCCGGCGAGGCCGTCACGCGTACGGTCGGGCGGCTTGGCGGAGGCGCCATCGTCGAGGGCCGAACGATGTTGGGAACGCAGGGCGACCTGATCGCGACGGGCAACGCGCTGGACGTCGCCATCGAAGGCGACGGCTATTTCAGCGTCCAGACGCCCGCCGGAGTGCGCTACACCCGAGCCGGCTCCTTCCAGGTGGACGCGTCCGGCAAGCTGACGACTCGCGACGGGCACCTCGTCCTGGGCACAACCGGACCCATCCAAGTGCCGCGCGGAGCGACACCAACGATTGACCCCTCTGGTTTGGTGCAGGCCGGGGGCGCGACTTTGGACCGACTGGCGATCGTCACCGGCGACCTCACGAAGGCCGGGAACGGCCTGTTCGTAGGTGCCGCGAAGCCGCTCGCCAATCCACGACTGGAGCCGGGCTATCTCGAAGCGTCCAACGTGAACGCTGTCACCGAGATGGTCCGCATGATGGAGACCCTGCGCGTGTTCGAAGCGAACCAGCGCGTCGTTCAGGCGCAGGACGAGACGTTGCAGAAGGCAGTCAACGACCTCGCGCGATTAGGCTAGCGCCGGACCCCGCCAAACGGGGAGGCGATGGGCGCCCTCGATTGACGGAAGGGGCGCAGCGCGAGGCGACCGACCGGAAGGAGGTCGCTAGCGATGATGAGATCGCTGTATACCGCAGCTGCGGGCATGGCCGCGCAGCAGTTTAACTTGGACGTGATCGCCAACAATCTGGCGAACGTCAACACCAACGGCTTCAAGCACTCGCGGGCGGAGTTCCAAGACACGCTGTATCAGGTTCTACGCAGCCAGGGTGCGCAGAATGGGCAGGACGCGACCCGACCGGTCGCCCTCCAGGTAGGTCTCGGCTCGCGCACGGTGGCGACCACCACCATGCTGGAGCAAGGGCCGCTGCAGCAGACCTCCAACAAGTACGATCTGGCTATCGAGGGTGATGGGTTCTTCAAGGTGCTGCTGCCCGACGGTTCGGAAGCGTTCACCCGCGACGGGCAGTTCAAGGTGGATGCCACCGGCCGCATGGTGACCAGTGACGGGTACCCGTTGCAACCCGACATCCTCGTGCCCTCGGATGCCATCTCCTTCACAGTGGGCTCCGACGGAACAGTCAACGTGCAGGTGGCTGGGGATACGACCATACAGAACCTCGGCCAGTTGCTTCTGGCTCGCTTTCCCAATCCTGCGGGATTGCAGCGCATTGGGCACAACCTGTTCCGAGTCAGTGCAGCCAGCGGTGATGCCATCGAAGGCGCTCCCGGAACCGACGGCCTCGGCTCCGTGGCTCAGTACGCCATCGAGAACTCCAACGTGCAGATCGTCGAAGAGATGGTGCGGATGATCTTGGCCCAGCGAGCGTACGAGGTCAACTCGAAGGCCATCACCACCGCGGACGAGATGCTCGGCCTGACCAACAACCTGAAGCGTTAGGGAGCTGACCGATGATCTGGCTACTGCTGCCGCAGGTACAGGTGGACTGGGCCGTTCAGGGCGAGGGACTGATTAGGCTTCTGGATGGCGAACGCCCCGTCTACGTGCGTGAGGTCCGGCTGGTCGTCGAGGAAGGCAAGCCGCTGCGCTCGACATTGGGCCCGGCTTTGGACCCTCCGGTACTGATCCCGACCGGGACGACAGCCCTGAAGGTGCAGTCAGACGGCACCATCGTCGCCACGGTTAGTGGACTGACGCGGGAGATCGGGTGCGTGAGCCTGGCTCGCTTCTCCCCTGGACAGGCGGCACCGGTGATTGGTCAACCCGGGTCGAAGGGCTTTGGTGCGATCATCGAGCACGCTGGAGCGGTGCTGGCACCGCCGGTGGAGAAGGGCGCTGGGCTCCACATCGTGGGCAGGCTGTCGGCGGAGACCCGGGGTGACCGGGTGCTCTTGGGCGAGATCGCGGAGCTGAGCGGCACCGAAACGTTGGTTACTCAGGCCGCGGAGCTTCCGGTGGGGGCGGGTCCTCTGCCGGGTGGCAGCCGGATTCTGACCCGCGGCGAGGTGATGGTGAAGCTGCGAGCTGCCGGCTTGGCGACTGCGGCGACACGGGTCGAGCTTCCTGAGACGATACGTGTGTCACGCCCCAGCCAGGAGATACCCCAGGCGGAGATCATCCAGGCGGCCCGCCGTGCTCTGACAGACCCGGTCGAGGCTGAACGGCTTGTGCCCAGCGTGGTCGCACGCGCAGTCACTGCGCCGGTAGGGCAGTACGTGCTGATGCCGGGGGCTCCCGTGCGCAGTGGCTTGGGTTGGTCCGTACCAGTTGCAGTGCAAGTGGATGGACGGACAGCTGCCACCGTACAGGTCCGCTTCCAGCAGACTACCGTCGCCAAGCCGAAGACCGGAATGGTCAAGGTTGGCTCTCAGGTTACGGTGGTGCTGCAGAGTGGTGGCCTGAGCGTGCAGACGCAGGGCGTGCTGCGATCCGCCGGTGCAGTGGGAGACGCTGTGACGGTGTATGTACCTTCCACGAAGAAGATGCTCAGTGGCGAACTGAGCGATGCAGGTACTGTGATGGTGACATTATGAGATTAGTTGCACTTGCAGCCATGTTGTTAGCGACCGGTGCGTGCGCGCAGAAGAACGGTTCGCTGTGGTCGGATGGAGCGGGTTCCTACATCTCGGACTTCAAGGCGCGCGAGGTGGGGGACGTGCTGACGGTGCTCATCATGGAGAGTAGCCAGGCATCGTCGAAGGCCGATACTAGCACATCGAAAAGCGAATCCGCATCTACTACCGCCGGGCTGGGCCCGATCCTGAAGGACATCCTGCCAGAGCTGGGCGCGAGCGGCCAGATGAGCAGCCAGGCGACCGGTAGTACCACCCGTAGCGGTAGTTTGATCGCGAAGATGACCGTGGTAGTGAAGCAGGTGTTGCCCAACGGGACGTTGGTGATCGAGGGCAAGCGCGACGTGATGGTCAACAAGGAGACGCAGAAGTTGCTCATCACCGGCATCGTGCGCACCAAGGACATTTCCTCGGACAACACGATTCCTTCCTATCTGGTAGGTGACGCCGAAATCAGGTTCGAGGGCAAGGGCATCATCGGTGACAAGCAGCGCGAAGGACTAATCGTGCGGCTGTTCAAGGGGTTGTTCGGAGGGTTGTTCTGATGCGTGCACTTGTCATCGCACTCCTGTTAGCGAACGTGGGATGGGCTCAGACCGAGCCTGCCAATGGGAATAGCGCCGACGATCCGGCATCCCGCGCAGTCAGACTGAAGGACATCGCCGTCATCCGAGGCGCACGCAGCAACCAACTGACTGGTGTCGGCGTGGTGGTAGGTCTGGAAGGCACGGGTGACACGAAGAGTACCCCTCAGACGCAACAAGCGATTGCGAACGCCTTGGAGCGCTTCGGTCTATCCGTCAATCCCGCAAGCATGTCCCTGAAGAACGTTGCCATAGTCCTGGTGACCGCGGAGTTGCCTGCCTTCGCACAGCCCGGAACTCACATAGACGTTACCGTGAGCAGCATGGGAGATGCAAAAAGCTTACAAGGTGGCACGCTGCTCCAGACTCCCCTCTACGCAGCCGGCAACTCGCGCGAGGCGTTCGCCGTAGCTGCGGGACCTGTTAGCATCGGGGGCTTCAACTTCGGTGCCGGTGGCAGCTCGGTGCAGAAGAATCATGTCACTGTTGGGCGCATCCCGGAAGGGGCGATCGTGGAGAGGGCGGTGCCATCCACGTTCGTCACCGACAACAACTTGTTCATCCACCTACGGCAGCCGGACTTCACCACGGCGAGCAATGTGGCTGAAGCTATCATGACGGCCTACCCGGAGTACGAGGCGCTAGCCGTGGACGGCGCCACCATTCGCGTCACGCCGCCCGACTCGCGGCTCATGGACCCGGTCCGACTGGTATCCCAGTTGGAACTACTCGCGGTTACCTCTGACACTCCTGCGAAGATCGTGGTCAACGAGCGCACGGGCACCATCGTGATCGGCGAGAACGTGAGAATCCGGCCCGCTGCCGTGGCCCATGGCGGCATCACCGTCACGATCACGAAGACCACCGAGGTATCCCAGCCGCCATCTTTCACTGCCGAAGGCGGACCGGGCGTACCCTTCGACAACACGGCGGTAAAGGTGAAAGAGCCGAAAGCGAAGGTGGCCTGGCTGGACGACATGCCCACCGTGGCCGACTTGGTCAAGGCTCTGAACCAACTCGGGGTGTCGCCGCGGGACCTGATCGCCATCCTGCAGGCGCTGCGTGGGGCCGGCGCACTCCAGGCGACCATCGAGATCCAATAGGGGGCAAGAGATGCTTACCGGTGCAATCCCGGCAACTCAGACGATCAAAGACACGACGGCGAAAGGGAATGAACTTCGTAAGGCCACCCAAGGAGTGGAGGCCCTCTTTGTCCAGCAGCTACTAAGTGCGATGCGGCGAACCGCCTCGTTCGGGGATTCCTCGAACGGGGCCACGGCCATGTACCGGGACCTCATGGACCAGGCCGTGGCGCAGGAAATCGCGAGAACCGGCCGCTTCGGCATCGGCGACATTCTGTATCGCCAACTCGCGGAGCGAGTGCTGGACGGAGAACAAGCAACGGAGGGCGAACGATGACCCCTCGCCACGTCGCGACACTATGGTCGGAATGGGCACGGAGCGCAGAGACGTTGCTCCAAGTGCTCGCGCGCCAGGAGCGGGCGCTGATCTCGCGCGACACCGACCAAGTCCAGGAATGCCTCGAACAGATCGAGTCTGCACGCAGCAAGCTGCAGGAGAAAGACGAGGAAGCGCGCTCGGCCATCTTCGCTCTCGCCCAGGCCGTCGGCTCAGAGCCGACACTGAGAGATGTGGCCCGAAAACTCCCCCCCTCGGATGCTCGGTTGCTCTCCGGGTTCGCCGGCACTGCCGAGAGGCTGGCTGACGCGCTTCGAGCCTCGTTCATACGCAACCATGCCCTCATCGAGAACGAGATGGCGTACGTTTCTGGCACGCTCATGCTGATCGGCCAAGCGCTTCGTGAGCCCTCCACTCCGTATGGCAAGGCCCCGGCGGGGGCCCTGACCCTGGATAGGAAGGTATAGCCATGCCATCCGCGTTTTACGGCATCAATCTCGCCGGCCGGGCCATGCAGTCGTTCCAGTACGCGATGCTGACCACCTCGCACAACATCGCGAACGTCAACAACTCTGCATATTCGCGGCAGATCGTGGACTTCCGTGATGGCATTCCCCAGCTCGAGATGGGCATACGCCCCTTCTACCTGGGGGGTGGAACGGAAATCGGCGCGGTGACGCGTGTGCGGGATCGCTTTTTGCAACAGCGCTTCATGGACACGAGTACCGATGAAAGTCGCTTTGCTGCACTGGCTGCGAACCTGAAGCAGGCCGAGGTCGCCTTCGGTGAGCTGAGCACGTCCTCGGGCATCTCCGAGTACCTGGACCAGTTCTTCAACGCCTTCCAGCAATTGAGCGCGAACCCGTCGGATGCGGGTTTGCGTAGCACGGTACGCCAAGCAGCCGACCAGTTGGCCCGGCGCTTCCGCACCCTTGACGCCGACCTCACGACCCAACAGAACAATGTGACCGCCCAAGTTCAGAACCATATCGGTAGGCTCAATCAGTTGGCGGGCGAACTGGCTACACTCAACAAGCGCATCGTCGAGGCGCAGGTTACGGGGGCTACTCCCAACGACCTCTTGGATCAAAGGGAAGCCGTGCTTGCCGAGATGTCGTCCATCGCAGAGGTCCGGTCCAACATCATGCCTAACGGCACGATGCAGGTGTTCCTCGACCAGTTCACGCTGGTAGACCAGGCCGGGGCGAACACACTGCCGGCCACCGTGGATGTTGCCACTTCGTCCATCGTGGTCAACGGCCTGAGCGTTCGGGTCACTTCCGGCGCGTTGGGGGGCAGCTTCGAGACGCTGAACAAGCTCTCCGGATATCGCACCCAACTGGACACGCTCGCAGGCTCCATCATTACCGAGGTGAACCTGCTGCACTCGTCCGGCTACGCATTGGATGGAACGACCGGGCACATGCTCTTCTCGGGCACCGGCGCGAGCACTTTCGACCTGAGCGACGAGGTGAAGGCCAGCGCGCAGAACATCGTTGCAGCAGCGACCAACGAGGCCGGCGACGGCAGCCTGGCCCTGGCGATCGCCCAGCTCCGAAACACCACACACGCGAGCCTAGGCGGCAGGAGCTTCTCCGGGTTCTACGGAGACCTGGTGACCGCCGTCGGGACCGACCTGAAGGGGGCGCAGGCTGCGCTCGATGCGCAATCGGGCATCCGACAGCAGATCGTCGCGCAAATCGAGTCCCTGTCCGGCGTCAACCTGGACGAAGAGATGGCGAACATGATGAAGTTTCAGCGGACCTACGAGGCGGCGGCGCGCCTGCTGACCATATTCGATTCGGTCCTGGAGGAGACGATTCGGCTGCTCGGCCGGTAGTTGGCCGCCGGAGGTGAGAGACCGTGAGAATCAGCACGAACTACCAGCAGATGATGCACACGCAGGAGGTCACAAACGCCCTCGAGCGCGTGTTCAAGCGCTCGCGAGAGGTGTCCACCGGCGTTCGGCTGCACAACCCGTCGGACGACCCCTTCGCCGCGTCCATGGTCATCGGCCTCAAGTCGGCTCTTGCGAACACGAGCCAGTATCTGAAGAACATCGGCGTGGTGAACACCCGGCTGAAGGCAACGGAGAGCGCCCTGGGTGAGATCACGGACATCCTGAACGAGGTACGGCAGATGGTCGTGGCCGGCGCCAATGGGACGACCGAACAGACTGCCCGAGATGCGTACGTGCAGCAGATCACGCGTATTCAGGAGCGGCTCGTGGCTATCGGCAACCGTGAGCTGGTGCCGGGTCAGTATCTCTTTGCCGGCAAGGCCGTCACCACCAAGCCTTTCGAAGCCTTAGGTGGTGTGATGACTTACAATGGCAGCGCCGAGACGATGGACGTCGAGATACGGCCTGGCTACATCGTGCAGGGTAGCCTTGTCGGAGAGCCGCTTTTCACCGACATTTATAGTGCACTAGAGACAATCAAGACCGACATGAGCTCGGGGGACCAGAACCGATTGGGAGACGACGACCTCCAGTTGCTGGACTCGTTGTCCCGCAACGTGCTGAACCAGAGGGGGGATTTGGGTTCCCTGCTACAGCAGATCGAGGCGACCCGGGTTCAGCTGGGCGAGCAGTCGGACGAGCTGACGAGGCTCATCTCGGACTATAAAGATGCGGACATGACGGAGGCGATTGCGGCGTACCAGGCAGCTCAGACCGCCTATCAAGCGGCACTTGCTGTGGCAGCCTCGGCGTTACGCATGAGCCTACTCGACTATATCGGGAGCTAGCGGGTGAGTATGGTGGCCACGACATCGAGATTCGGGAGCATCGAGTATCAGGAAGAAGACGTGCTGACCTTCGCCGAAGGGCCGTACGGGTTTCCTGACCTCCGGCGCTTCGTGATCCTGGAGCATAAGCCCGGTAGCCCGTTCCGGTGGCTCCAGTCACTGGACGAGCCGGGCATCGCGTTCCTGATCATCAGTCCGACCCAGCTGTTCCCCGACTACACCCCGAGCATCTCGGAAGAGAGCGCGAAGTCCATATCGCTAACGGCTTCGGACCCCGTCCTCGTTAACGTAGTGGTCACGATTCCGCAAGGGAATCCCGAGGCGATGACCGCAAATCTAGCGGGTCCGATCATAATCAACCCGAAGACTCGTGAGGCACGCCAGATCATCGTGGAAGAAGGGCAATACGGCACCAAGCACTCCATCATGGATGCGCTAAATGCCCTGACCAAAACAGCGGCCTAGAAATTCTGGGCGTGTCAGAATCCGCCTAACTGTATAGTCGCGCCGGCGGCATCATCGCCAGGGAGGGCGAACGAGAGTATGCTGGTTCTAACTCGGAAGGTACACCAAAGCATCATGATCGGCGACAACGTCGAGGTGGTGGTGCTCGAGGTGCGTGGCGAGCAGGTTCGGATCGGTATTCGAGCCCCGAAGGACGTGCCAGTCCACCGCAAAGAAATCTACGAGCAGATTCAGGCCGAGAACGTGGCCGCAGCGCAGACGAGCCCCGAAGACGTTCCGGACACCCGCAGCGCCTAGGTCCGAGCCTACGCCTCCCAGGCCCGGTGCCATAATCCTGCCCATGAGCGTTCGCTACGAGCGACTGCCGACCCGCGCCGTGCGCGTCGGCGACGTGTGGATCGGCGGCAAGAACCCCATCGTGGTGCAGACGATGGTCACAGAGGACACGCTGAACGTCGAGGCGTGCGCGCGTCAGGTGATCGAACTCCACGAAGCCGGTGCCGAACTCGTGCGCGTCACCGTACCTTCGCTTGCCGCAGCTGAGGCAACCGGACGCATTCGTGAGTTGCTGCGGCGGGAAGGGAAACCGGTTCCCCTCGTCGCAGACGTCCACCACCAGGGGAGCGCCATCGCTGCGGAGGTGGTGCGCCACGTGGACAAGGTGCGCATCAATCCCGGCCTCTTCGTTTTCCGCAAGCCCGAACAGAGGGACGTCGAGTACTCGCCCGAAGAGCACGAAGCGGAGCGGCGCGCCATAGAGGAGGCGCTGCTACCCGTTATCGAGGCGTGCAAGCGGTACGAGGTGGCGATGCGCATCGGCGTCAACCACGGCAGCCTGGCCGAGCGCATGACCGTGACCTACGGCGACACCCCGGAAGGCATGGTGGAGAGTGCGCTGGAGTACGTTCGCATCTGCGAGAAGCACGGCTTCCGAGACATCGTGATATCGCTAAAGGCCAGCCGATTGCCCATCCTGTTGGCGGCCAACCGACTACTGGCGCAGCGAATGAGGGAAACTGGGGAGGCGTACCCCATCCACCTCGGAGTGACCGAAGCGGGTGACGGGCAGTACGCGCGTATCAAGAGCTCCATCGGCATCGGCACTTTGCTGGCCGAGGGCATCGGCGACACCATTCGGGTTTCGCTGGCCGAAGACCCTAAGAACGAGCTACCCGTGTGTTACGAGATCCTGCAGTCGCTAGGGCTGCGGCGTACGAAGGTGGAGTTCATCGCGTGCCCATCGTGTGGGCGGACGAAGTTCGACCTGCCCACGGTGCTTGCGCAGGTGAAGGCGGCCACTGGACATCTCAAGAACCTGGACATCGCGGTGATGGGCTGCATCGTAAACGGGCCCGGCGAAATGGCAGATGCCGACTACGGCTACGTGGGCAAGGGTGGCGGCAAGATTGCCCTCTACCGAGGTCGCGAGGTGGTGAAGGAGAACATCCCGCAGGACGAAGGTGTGGCCGAGCTGGTCGCCCTGATCAAGTCCGACGGCCGCTGGGTGGACCCGTAGGATAGAGGTCGGACCCGTCCGACAAGCAAGACTAGTCCGACGGTGCCACCTATCCCACCGCATCTATCACGGGCCTGCCGTCCCAGTCGGGGTGTTGGGGGACGCCGAGAAGGTGGGCGACGGTAGCGCAGGTGTCGTAGAGGCGAATCGGGCCCGGGAGCGAGATGCCCGGCGAGACGCCGAAACCACAGAGCATCCACGGTATCGTCATGTCTTCTTCCATCTCCGTGCCGTGCGCGCGCTCGTGGCCACCGTGATCGGCGAGAACCAGAACCATAGTATCGGACAGCCTGCCGAGCTGGTCCAGCGCTTGCATCATCCGTCCCACACATCCATCTGCATTCGCAATGGCCGCGAGGTACTCATCGCTCATCCACCCGTACTTGTGTCCCGTAGAGTCCGTGTTGCCGAAGTAGACAAACGTCAGGTCGAGGTCCTCGTGCTGCCAGTGTCGGCATACTGCCTCCGCGACGGCAGCATCCCCCTCGGGCGTCGCGTTTTCTTGCATGAACACCGACACGCTCAGGCTCCCAGGTTCCGAGCAGTCGCGAAGAGGCTCCCAGTTGTAGAACATGCCACACTTCAACCCCGCTGCGGCCGCCATGTCCATTACGCTCGGCACGGGTCGCACGAGCGGATGGAAGGTGTTGGTGTTGACACCATGCCGCCCAACGTCCACCCCGCGCAACATGGACATGTGGCACGGCAGGGTCACCGATGGCATCACGCTGCGAGCCTTCGCGCAGTAGGCGCCTTCGGCAATCAACCGATCCATCACCGGCGTGTGCGCTTTTGCGAGGCCATCCGGCCGCATCCCGTCTATCGAGCACAGTAGCACGCGCATAACAACTTCACCCCTTTACCGATATGAGTACTATGCCGCAGAGCATGGAAAACGCGGCAGCCAGCTTGGCGCCGAGATCGCCTTCCTGCAACACACTCGCGCCGACGAAGACCGCTATCAGACCCGAAGTGGCGCGCAGAGGAACCACGTAACCAATGGGCGTATCCGGCATGGTCAACGCGTACAACACGAGCAGGTACGACGCCAGGTTCAGCCCGGCCACGGCGATACACACGCGGGCGTTCCGCCGCCATTCGTCGGCAACGGCCGCTCGCCCTGCCACCCATAGGACCCTCGGCCCCACGAACAGCGCCGCCGCGACCGATGCCAGGCAATAGTACACGACCGGGTGGATGCTGAGCGATGAGACTCCTATCTTGTCCACGAGGCTGTACACGCTGTAGGTCACGCCAACCAGAATTGCGATACGAAGCGCCGCCGCCGCGCCCGGTCTGTGCAACTCGATGCGCAGTGCACGTCGGTGTAGGGCATACACACCTAGCAGGATGAACCCCACGCCCACGCTGCCGAAGAGGGTAGGACTCTCCGACAGTACGGCGATCCCCAGCAAGAACGCGAGGGCAGGTCCGACGCCGCGAGCGACCGGGTACACCACCGAGAGCTCACCGCGCGCGTATCCCCGTGCCAACGCCTCGTAGTACGCGGCGTACACCAATCCGGCCGCGAGGATGCACAGCCACCCCTGCACTCCGATTTCGGCCCAGGGAGACACGGCAATAACGTAGGGCAGCATGTAGAGCGGCTGGATGCTAACGTAGAGCGCGGTGAACGCCAGCTTGTTCTCCGCGCGCTTCAGCAGCACGTTCCACCCGGCGTGGAGAACCGAGGAACTCAGGATCAGCAGCACTGCCGTGATGGGCATGGGTGCTCCTTCGGGTGTCGGCTGCCGGTCACGAAGATGCGATTCCTCTTCGGGCACCGGCTCCCTGCTATCCATCACAGAATGGAAGGGAGACCGGGTAATCGTGGCGAAGGCATTCACAACAGACAACTCCCCTCAACGGAGGCACTTATGGCAAAGGCTACTCAGTTCTGTGTGGCGCTGGAGAATCAGCCGGGCATGCTGGCAAAGCTGTGCGGCGTCCTGAAGCGCGCGAAGGTGAACATCGAGGCCATTTCGGTGGCGGATAATGTGGACTGCGCTTGGGTACGCATCGTGGCATCGCCTGCGAACGCCGCGGCGGATGCGCTGAAGAAGGCCGGCTACAACGTCTGCAAGCAGCGCGTACTCACTGTGAAGACGGTGAACAAGCCTGGTGAGATGGAGGCAATCGCCACTAAGCTCGCGAAGGCGAAGGTGAACATCAACTACGTGTATGGAACCGGAGCAGCGTGCAAGGACCCAGAGTGCGACTGCTCGGTGCTGGTGTTCGGCGTGAGCGACGTGGACGCTGCGGAGAAGGCGTTGTAGGCATCGCGATAGTCAATAGTTGATATCCTCGCACCGACCACCCCGTGCGAATATAAGTGCCATGGGCAACTCGTTGCCCATGGCCTCCACTAAGATCGACTGCGAAGTCTGGAGACGCAAGTGGGCCGTGGAGGGATACCCTCCACGGCCGCAACGGAGAATGTGACGCGGATGTAGTGTGCTCTAGGCTCGGGCGCCGTATGCAGCTTCCTTTGTCGTGCGTGCAGTGGCTGGTGCCGGGGCGGTAACCTTCGCACTGCGCCTGAGAACGTAAATGCAATCGGACAGGCTGCCGTCTATACGGCCGAGACTGACCGCACGTAGTAGCAACCCTAGAGAAGATATCGCCCAGCGGACGACCCGGTGCTTGCTCCGAAGTTCCTTCTGCATTCCCGTCTGGTAGTGCCGTGCGTGGATGATGTCCATGCCGAGTCGGCGAGCGGCGCTTCGTATCGCTCTGGGCGAGATCGAGAAGCGGAGGAAGGTTTTAAATGGCGCGGTGTCTTCCTTACCTGCATCCTTGATGCCCAATAGACGCCGATACACCCACACGTGGAACCAGTGAGGGGTGAATTTGGCGATCAGCCCCTTCACGGAAACCACGTTGGGGAAGGCAAGGATGATGACGCCGTCGGGTCGGATTGCCCGCACGAAGTTCTCGATGGCCAACTCGGGATGCGGAAGGTGCTCGAGCACGTCCCAGCAGATGATGACGTCGTAGGAGGAAGGCGTAAGCTCGTATGTCTGGATGTCGCCCAGGATCTTTTCCGACACGGTCTTGTTCCTGTCGAGCTGCTTTTGGGAGATGTCCATGCCGGTGATGTGAGACCCAGGGGACCAACGGAGATAGCTGGCCGACCCGCATCCTGCTTCGAGGATGCGTACGCCATCTCTACCCACCATCCATTCCTCAAACACCGACTGAAGTTCGGAGACCTCAGGGCAGACGCTTCCTTCAGCACGAGCGGGCTGAAGCTCGGTCGAGTGAATACACATCAAAGGTGCTCCCATCCAGAACGCGGCGACCCGGGCCGCATTCAAGGTACCGTGCGCCGCACCCGTAGGTAACGGCGTCATGTTTCATGCATTATAGCGCGACATCGCCGGTTTGGCAACCCCTTCAGGAAGAGAATTTTCGCGGGAGGGTCCCGGTGCCTCGACCAGGGTACGATGCCGTCCATGGAGATGCTCGTCCAAGAGATGGAGGCGAACGTCATCCGCGGGCACGCATACAGCGGCGCAGTGCCTTCGCGGCTACTCAAGAGGCTGAAGCCCGGTAGCATCGCCGTAATCAACATTCCCGACTTCGACCCTTGGCTTGCCGACCAACTCGCCGACTCTGGCGTCATCGCGGTGGTGAACTGTGCAGAGAGCATCACCGGCCGCTCTCCGAACGTCGGCGTAGTCACCCTGCTCGAACGAGGAATTCCAGTCCTCGATGCGGCGGGCGAGGGCCTGCTCGAGGAGCTTCAGCCGGGCGAGACGGTGAGTATCGAGGGAAATGTCATCGCGCTGCGCGGCGGCATCCGTGTGTCGGCCGTGAGGCTCACGCCGGACATCGCAGCGGCCCGGCTGAAGGCGGCGCAGGAGTACCTGGCCCTCGCACTCTCCAAAATGTCCGCGGCGGTCTCGACCTCGATCACCCAAGAGTGGGCGCAGTTCTTCCGAACTGCACGAGTCGCCGCACTAGAAGCCAGTTTGCACGGCAAGCTGGTAGCGGTGGTCACCGAGGGCGCACGGGCACTTGCCGAGCTGCGGATGCTGCGTTGGCGGCTCGCGGGTGCAGTAATCGTGGCCGTGGAGGGCGGATACGAAGTGGTCCGCCGCGTCGGCATTCAACCGAACGTGGTGGTGGGCCGTGCTGGCGCGCTCTCGGAACCGGCGCTGCTGAGCGGGGCGGAGATCGTGCTGCTGACAGATCCTGGGGAGGAACACTCGAGTGCTGCGGCGGACTACTGGCACGATTTGGGAGTGCAACCTCATGTACTGGTGCGCCCCGGTCCAGCCGAGGAAGCCGCCATAGCGATGGCTGCGGACTGCGGCGCCCGCCTCGTGTTGCTCATCGGCTCCGGGTTCTCCTTTGGAGACCTGGCGCCCCGTGGAGAACGTAGAGCGAGCGCAGCGCTGCTTACTCGGCTGCGCGTAGGCTCCCGCGTGATGGACGGCGCCAGCTACCTCCGTCTACGTCCCGTCGTGCACCTCCCCACCTGGGCCTATTGGGCAATTGGCGCTGCATGCGTCGGTGTGCTATGGATCGTGCTCAGGGGGGTACTCGGATGAACTGTGGGTAGACTTGCACCCAACCTGCTGAAGATGAGGTTTGGAATGCGTTGTCGTTGGCTTCTTCTGCCGTTGCTCTTGGCGACGGTAACGGGGTGCGGCCCGGGAGGGTCTGGCTCGGCGGGACCGAGCGATGAGATCGTCTTGGAGACACCCGATGGCAGTGAGGTCCGATTGATGGAGACCATCAAGCGGCCTGGTGCTACCGCCACGCTCGTGAACTTCTGGTCCATTGGGTGCGTGGGTTGCCGTGCGGAGTTGCCGCACTTAGCCAAGCTTTATGAGAAGCACCGTGACGCCGGGTTCAACGTAATAGCTGTCAACGCGATGGATACTCCCGATGCGGTCTCCAAGTTCGTGTCGCAGCATAATCTACCATTCACCGTGGTGCTGAACGGTGACGGGCCGAACGACCTGCTGCAGAAGTACAACGTCATCGCCTATCCAACCAACCTGATCTTCGACTCCTCGGGCAAGATGGTGGAGCGAATCGAGGGGTGGGAGGAGTTCACGATGCTTCGGGCTCTGAAGAAAGCCGGCATCGGCACGGACGCCTCGAACCAAAAGGAATAGACGCGAAGCCTCCGCCGCAGGCGGCGGAGGCTTCGATGCGACGACATCATCATGCCTTCTGCCAGATGCTACCGCAGGGGATTGGGGCCAACCGAACGGCCGAACGTCGAGGTTCTGCCGTTCGGAACTCCGTAGTCATCGTTTGGCTATCGTCCGCGAGCGCAAGGGCCGAAGGTCATGCTTCGACGGGCTCAGCATGACGTTTGGCTATCGTCCGCGAGCACAAGGGCCGAAGGACATGCTTCGACGGGCTCAGCATGACGTTTGGCTATCGTCCGCGAGTGCAAGGGCCGAAGGTCATGCTTCGACGGGCTCAGCATGACGTTTGGCTATCGTCCGCAAGCACAAGGGCCGAAGGTCATGCTTCGACGGGCTCAGCATGACGTTTGGCTATCGTCCGCGAGTGCAAGGGCCGAAGGACTACTTCAGCTCGGCCTTCGCTCCCACTTCCTCCAGTGCGGCCTTGATCTTGTCCGCCTCTTCCTTCTGAACACCTTCCTTGATGGGCTTCGGAGCGCTGTCCACCAGGTCCTTGGCCTCCTTCAGGCCGAGGCTCGTGAACTCGCGGACCACTTTGATCACCTGAAGCTTCTGCGCGCCCACCTCGGTGAGGATCACGTCGAAGCTGCTCTTCTCCTCTTCGGGTTCAGCAGCACCTGCCGCGGCGCCCGGCATCGCGCCCATCATCGGCATGCCGACCATGGGAGCCGCTGCGGTCACCCCGAACTTGTCCTCCAGAGCGGTCTTCAGTTCCGAGAGTTCCAATGCGGTCATCCCGCTAATCATCTCGACGACTTGCTCAACTGCTGTTGCCATTCTTTTCTCTCCCAATCCGAGGCGCTTAGGCTGCGTCCTCTCCTCGTTTCTTCTCTTCGATTGCGCCGATGCAGCGCACGACCTGAGCCACGGTCTCGTTCAGCACGTTGACCACACCGCGGAGCGGCGCGTCCACCAGGCTGAGCACTTGCGCGACCAACTCGCCCTTCGAGGGGAGCTTCGAGAGCGTCACCACGTCCGCTTCGGACAGGATGCGGCCGCTTAGGTAGCCGCCCTTGAACTTCAGCTCGGGATGCTCCTTCATGAAGCCGGCGATCATCTTGGCGCACGCCGCCTCGTCCTTCTCGACAAACGCGATGGCCGTCGGGCCGGACAGGAACTCTTCCGGTAGCTCGTTCGACTTGTCACCGAACGCGCGCCGGAACAGAGTGTTCTTGACCACGTGATACTCGGCTCCGACGGTCTTGAGTTGACGACGGACACCCGCCAGCGACTTGACCGTGAGCCCTCTATAGTCCGTGAAGATCAGCGCACCGGACTGCTCGCACAGCTTGGCCGTGTTTGCGATTACCTGCGCTTTCGCTTCCGTAGGCATATCGGACAACCTCCATGCCCGGCACAAACGCCGGGAGCCCCGCACGTGGCAGGGCTCCCGAAAAACCGCCGTATGGTAGCGCATGCGCGCCTTCGTCCCTCGGCAGGATGATTAAGCGGGGAGCCCCTGCTGTCTGCGGAACTCGCGCATGATACCCGTTGGCCGGCTGTAGGTCAAGTGCCGGACTCGAGATCGGGCGAGACCCTGGGCGGGTCGGGGGGCGGCAGAACCTTGCGCTTGGCCAGGTAGGAGTCCAAATTGGCCTTTGTCACCCGGTCTACACTTACCGGGCCGCGCTTCGGCCCAAGCCAACCCGTTCCCACGGCCTCGCGGATCATGCGCGCCGCCCGAACGCCTGCCTGGAACCAGTTGGGCTCGAGGGCGACGGCAGCGGACCCGCCCCGAACTCTCTGCAGGCCTTTCTCGCCGCCGTCCACGATCAGGGCGGCGCTGGGCGTCTCCGCCGCCTCGGGCCCCACAGCGACCACTACGGTGTTGGGCTCGCGGGGCGGTGGCGGCGTGTTCGTTATCAGAGCGACAGCCATGCGCTTGTCCAAAGCCGACCTCTCGGTGTGGAACAGCAGGGCGTCCACGTCGAGCAAACATGCCCCTCGCGCAAACAGAACGAGACGTCGTGCGCCGGGAACCAGCGCGTTCGATTCGGCCACTATTCGTCTCGCCAGGCCTTCGATGTCGGGGCCGAGGTGCTCCGTACGAGGCGAGATTGGGGAGTCCGTGCCGATGAGGAGCGACCGTACCGAATAAGAATAGGCCGCATCGGCGAGTGTCTTGCCGGCTTCGGGCGAGGCATTCGGAAACACGGCGACGGTCGGCACCCGCGCCAGGGCGTCTTTGAAGGCGTTCGCGAACGCCTCGAAACTCGCCGCCTCCTGAGTGGCCGTGTCTATACCGTACTCAGAGAGCTGAAGCCGCGCGCCTTCGGCGATGAGCTGCGTGTCCTGACGCCCTGCAACCGTGAACAGGGCCACCAGTGCCCGCGGTTTCTCGACAATGGGGGCACGATGGCAGCCCGCTTCCAATAGCAGGGTGGCAGCCGCGAACAGGCTAGTCGAAAAGACCTTCCGCATACCTAGCTGGGTCGAAGTCTAGCAGGTCTTCGGCCTTCTCGCCAACGCCGATCAACTTGATGGGCGTGCCGAGCACTTTCGTCACCGACAGCATCGCCCCTCCGCGAGAGGTGCCGTCCAGTTTAGTCAACACCAGGCCCGTTAGGGGGACGGCTTGTCGGAACTGCTCGGCCTGACGGATGGCGTTCTGCCCGGTGTTGGCATCCAGCACCAACAGCACCTCGTCGGCGGGCCTCCCGAGCGCCTTCTCGGTCACGCGTGCGATCTTGCCCAACTCGGCCATCAGGTTCACTTTCGTGTGCTGCCGGCCTGCCGTATCCGCCAACACATAGTCGATACCCCTGGCCTTGGCCGCGCTGATCGCATCGAACACTACCGCCGAAGGGTCCGCCCCCTCTTGGTGGCGAACGATCTGACTGCCGGTGCGGTCGGCCCAAATCGCCAGCTGATCGCTCGCCGCGGCGCGAAACGTGTCGGCGGCCGCCAGCAGCGAGGTCTGACCTCGGCGGCGAAAGCGCTCGGCGAGCTTCGCAATCGTGGTGGTCTTACCCACTCCGTTGACACCGACGAAGAGGTAGACCGTCGGCTTCTCGCTCCCCACCCGTAGCTCGCCCCCTTCGAGGCCTCGGAATCGGTCGGCAATCAGCGCCTCCAGTCGTTCCCGGACGGCTTCCGGCTCTCGCAGTCTCTCGTCGCGGACTGATTGCCTCAACTCCTGGAGCATCTCGTCCACCTCGCCGACGCTGGCATCCGCGGCTAGCAGAGCCTCCTCTAGCTCGTCGAACAGATCGTCATCCACGATCCCTCTGCCTAGAATGCGAGCGACGCTTTTACGCAGACCCTTGAAGATGCCCAGACGCATGGATGGCATTATGTCCTGTCCCCGGCTCAGTATCGGTTACGAGCGGGTCCGAAGTAGGCCCACGAGGAAGGGCGCGCCGATGAGTGCGGTCAGGACGCCGACCGGGATCTCGCGCGGCGGGAGAGCGGCACGGGCCAGCGTATCCGCGGCAATCAGCAGGATCGCGCCGAGCAGCCCGCACGCGATGTAGAGCAGCCGATGCTCGGGGCCGACCAGGCGCCTGCCGATGTGCGGCACGATCAGCCCGACGAAGCCGATGATGCCCGCCACCGACACAGCAGCTGCTGTCGCCAGCGAGCCGAACAACAGCACTCCGCCCTTTACGCGCTCCACGTCTACACCGAGATGGGCGGCCGACTCTTCGCCGAGGGAGTAGACGTTCAGTGCCCTGGCGACCCACATCAGCCCCAGCACACCCACGCCGCCGATCCCGAGTGCGACCCACACCTGCCCCCACGTGGCCATGCTGAAGCTGCCCATGAGCCAGAAAACGATCCGCTCGAACGATTGCTGCGCGATGATCAGCAGTAACGTGATTGCAGCCCAGAGCACAGACCCGATGGCCACGCCCGCAAGCAGGAAGGCACCGACGCTGGTTCGTCCACTCCTTCGCGACGTCCAGTAGACCAGCGTCGCACCTCCGAAGGCGCAGACAAACGCAGCCGCGGAAGCGCCGAAGCCGGCGAGTGCGCCCGCGAAACCGAACAGCACGGCGCACGACGCTCCTATGGCGGCTCCCCCCGCGATTCCGGTGATGAACGGGTCGGCGAGGGGGTTTCGGAGTACGCCCTGAAACCCCACGCCCGCGGATGCCAGCATCCATCCGCACGCACCCGCTAGAACGATGCGCGGGGCGCGAATGCTCCACAGGATGGTAGCTATGTGGTCGGTGCTTTCAACGGTCGGTCCTGCCAGCAATGCCCTCCACACTTCTCCGAATGGCAGGGCCTGCGCGCCGAGGAACGCCGATCCCACCGCACTGCCCACCAAGAGCAGGGCGAGCGCGACCAACAGGCCGATGGAGCCGCGAGGATTCCTCTCAGCCGTGTCGCCAACGGTCATAGCCTCAGTTCGAAAAGCTTGAACCCTGCGAGCAACTGAAGGCCGCTGAAGTCCAGCCCCTCGATCTTGTCGAACCAGTCATAGCGCATCTCGACGTAGAAGCGCTCGTTGAATGTGATACCGACCGTTGCGTTGGCATTCCACCCCCATCGGGAGCCGTGTGCAGTGGGCTTCGCGTCCACACTGCCATAGTAGGGGCCTACGCGCAGCGCTGCGTAGGGCTTGGTATCGTCGCTGATACCGAACTCGCGCGCTATGCCGACCGTTATCGGCACCAAGAGCGCTCGGTTTCCGTGTCTCCGCTGGTCATATACCGTGATGTCGGCGGCAAAGGACCATCTCTCGGGCTTGCCGATGCGCATAGGGGAGATGCTCACGATGGGCCATACGTCGCCGAAGAGGTCGCGCACTTCACCCGAAGACGGAAAGTAGGAACCCACCTTGAGACCGATCGGTATCCGCCCGCCCGCGAATGTCTGGCCCGCGATCACTAACAACCATGCGAGTAATGCCAACCGAAACGAATTTATCATACTCCTCCTCGCTCCTCACCTCTTGCTCGATCCTGACCGCTTTCCTTGCAGTGTCACCTATGTAAACTACCACTGGATTCCCTTCTTCGCAGGGATGACGAGGACAGTAGTCGCCCCGTCCGTCGCTCATCCAACCCTCACGGAAGCGATGCCGTATGCGCGCATCGGCACGACCAACGTATCCCCCTCCATCGTCACTCGCGAGCCGTCTATGGGACGCTCCATCAGATCCACCTCGACAGCCGGTGCGCCTGTAGGTACCAGATGTGTCAGCTTCACCCGCGCCTTGGTGTCCTTCCCGTCCACTTCGTACAATCGGACGATGACGCCCTCTCCTTCCTCGGCGGCCTTCAGCGCCGCTAGGCGGACGTTGGGGGTCAGCACCTCGGCGAAGCCGGCGGACGGTGGGAGGCTGCCTTTGTGCACGTCGGTGGTGGTGGTCGTTAGTGGTACGTTGAAGCGGCTTCCCAGAGACATGGCTCCGCTGACGGAGCGAAAACCTGGGTAGGGAGCCACAGAAAAGTGGATGGTGTGGCGTCCTAGGTCTGGTAGAGGATCGGGCGAGTAGCTCGCTCGTAGAAGGGTTAGCCGCAGCGTGCCACCCTCGGCCCTGTGCCCGTACTTGCAGTCGTTCAACAGCGTGATGCCGTGAGGTGCACCATCGATCACTCCAGCCAAGTCGGCCCACCGTAGCGCCGGCACCTCGTGCCCGTTCGTCGGGCGCGAGATGCTACCGAAGGGTATCTCGTAGCGTGCTTTCGTGTCTGTGAGGGCGGTAGGGAAAGCCACGCGAAGCGATGGCACGCCGGTTTCAGGCGTGCCCCTTTCCAACCAGTCCGCGGTCACGGTGAAGTCCAGCATCGGGCTGCCCGCGTCGAGGCCGATCTCGACTGCGAGCGACGTGTCCCGCCACTTGCGGGTCGTGCGCACCGCAACGCGGTTAGGACCGCGCTGGACGACCTCGGTAACGCCACCCTGGTCGAGCTGTTCCACGCTCATGATCTGGCTGATCGTCCAGGCGGTCATGTTGTTCGGTGCTTCCTGCACGCCTTCCAGCACACCCAAGAGCCTACCTTGCGGCACGAAGTTGCGGCCAGACTCCTTCAGCACCAAGCGTGATACTGCACCCGATGCAGCATCTATTACTGCCAGAAGGTGCTCGTTCTCGAGCACGAAGTTGCTGGACACCGTTGCCAAAGACTTGGGTGGAACCGGTTCTGCGGTGCGGTCGAGCACGACCACCCGATAGCCGACTGCTGGGATGTCATGTACGGGGAATAGCACGGTCTGGTAGTCGTGACCCCAATAGCTGCCCGACTCCAGCACTTGAACCGGTGCCCGGTTGCCCCTGTCGTCTACTACAGCGATGCGGTCGGGCGGCCACTTCTTGTTCCATATTTTCGCACAAGCCATACCAGTTCTAGGTGTGCAGTCCGAGTTGAAGACCAGGATCGGCTCGGGGCCAATCGTTCCACCGGCATACGCCGAAAGCCCACCGGGCAATGAGTTGTCACCCACTCCCGCTCCCAATCCCTCACCGAGCCCCACTCCTTCCCCCCGCGGAGGGGGTGTCAGACCGAACGCCTCCGCCGTGTCCGCGACCGCCGCGATCCGCCGAAGCGCGCGGGTACGTACGGCATTCGCCCCTGCCAGGCACTCCTGATAAAGCCCGTTCGCGTGGTGCACCGTGTCAGCCGTGCCGGAGCCGGGCAAGATGTCATGGAACTGATTGAACAACGCGATTCGCCAAGCCTTTTCCAGAGACTCCCTGGGATAAGGCATACCACTAACAGCACCCGCGATGACCGAGAGGACCTCCGCCTCGGGGAGTACGTTCTCGCACCGCCTATTGCCCAGCTTGATGGTTGCTTGCGATGTATAGCAGCCCTCGAAGACGAAGTTCATCTCGTCATCGTGTACTGGGATGTGATCGGCGACCGGTTCGATGGCAGAGAAGTACTCGTCGAGCGTCGAGAGGCGCACCGTGGGATAGATGGGTAGCTGCGCTAGCTCGCGGGCCCTTCGCAGATCACGCCGGGTCGGGCCTCCACCATGGTCACCCACGCCATACACCCACAGGAAGTCCTTCAGGCCGGTCTCCGCCACGTAATCAACGAAGTGCTCGGTCAGCTTTCGGTCGAATGCGTGCACATAGGTCGCCTTGTCGTAGAATGCGAGCAACCTACTACCATCGGGTGACTTCCACCATAGCAGCCACTTCTCCGGCCCGGTACGATGTCGGTAGTAGCGTGTGATACCACCTCGCGAGAGGATGGCGGGCACGGTGTGAGCATGACCGAACGTGTCACACGACCAGTCAATCTTGATGCCGTCGAACGGAATGCCGAGCTTCTCATGCAGGTAGCGCCGAGAGTATAACAGGTGGCGACATAGACTCTCGCCGGAGACCAAGTTCCGATCTCCTTCCACCCAGCTCGTCGCGATGCACTCCCAGTGGCCGTCGCGAATGCGCTCACGGATGCGCTCGAACACCTCGGGACAGTGTTCCTCCATAGCGGCATAGATGGCCGCCTGGCTTTGGCAGAATCGGAAGTCCGGGAACTCGTCCATCAACCGGTCCATGGTAGTGAAGGTGTCATGGCACATGCTGACGGTGTCCTGCCACGGCCACATCCAGTTCATATCGATGTGCGCGTGCCCGCATGCATGGATCGTGTAGGCCTTTGCCTCCACGCCGATTGGGGCCATGATCCGCTCCGCCTCGTCGGTGGCACGAACCATCTCGGCCCCGGCGCCGATGGCTTCGGCCAGCACCTGAGCGGCCTGCAGAATGAGGGGCTGCCACTCGGCCGCACGGTCGGCCCGTGCGCCCGCGAAGCGGTGGGCGAAATCCAGCTGCTCAATGGCGCGCGCAACGGGCGGGGTATCGGCCCACCGGGACTCTCGGATGCGGCGAAACGCGAGGTCGAAGTCGCTTGCGTATGGCATGGCATTCATCCTAGGGCAATGTGGGGCGGCAGTGCCGCAGCGCCTGCATTCTCTGGCGGCGGTACGTCTCCTGCGGGGTCGGGACCCTTGCCTGGGGCGGCTACGGACTCGGATGGAATCGCCACACGCTGTCACCCTTGACGAACCGAGCGGGCAGGCCACCCACTACCTTCCCGGAGCGATCCAGCACCACGGCGGCAGCGAAATCCACGCCCAGTGACCCCAGCCGGAGCTCCGTCGCGAACACGATGAAGCGTGGCTTGACATCCTGGGTCTCCACGACGGCCGCAGCGAAGCATTCGTCTGCAGCAAAGTTCTGTCCGCCCACCGAGACGAAGCCCGCTGTGAAGACGAGTGGGGACTGAGCCGACCGTTTGTCCCAAACGGGGTTCGTATCGGGGCTGCCGAGCAGGACCAGGTTCTTCCCTTCGAGATCCTCCTCCTTGGCGTCCTCGGCTATCACCGCAGTGACGTCTCGAAACGGCGCGAGAAGGACACCTACCCGTTCCTGCATCGCTCGCGGCACCACGACTACGGTATCCGGTCGGCGCAGAAAGGTGTCCAGACTAGAGATGGTCGGAGGCTGGCCGTCCGGATCGTAGGAGCGCGGGATAAGCAGATAAGGGTCGAAAGCGATAGAGCTCGGGTAGAAAGGAAGCTCGATGCTAACCGGCGTGGAGTCCGCTTTGACCTGTAGCTTTCCACTCCACGTTCGGCCGCGCGGACCCACCGCGAGCAGATCGATGTCGAGGTCGTAGATGGGGGAACTCTGCTCCAGCGTGCCCGTTATCGTCACCTTGCCCTGGCCCTCCAGAAGCTTCAGATCGGCCCACACGAGGTCGGGCAGACCCGGCCTTCGGACCCACTCGTCGAAAAAGGGCTTCATCTCCTTCTCGGCAACTTTGGAAACCGCACGCTCGAAGTCCGTCCAGGTGGCAACTCCGCCGTCACCAACGCCACTCCGAAACGCCCGTAGCGCCTTCAGCATCGTGTCGAACCCGATGACGCGCTCGAGGTGGCTGAGAACCATGGGGCCTTTCAGCCGTGCCACGGTTGCTTGGCGGAGAGCGGTCATATCGGAGCAATCCGTTAGTGCGAACTCCTCCCATCCCGCGAGGAGTCGCCCTGCCGGTCGGGGAGAGTTCATGATGTCGAGCACGGCAGGAGCATCGTCTGAAGGTCGTCGGCGATACAGCGCCCACGAGTAGTTGGCGAAGGATTCCGACCAGAACCCGGTCGCTCCCGTGTCAACAACCGCGCTTCCCCACCAGGCGAGCGCAACGTCTCGTAGCGAAGGCCTCTCGAACACGCCGCGATGCCACACGATGACGTTCCCTGCGGCGGCCCGTGTAGCGGACTGCGGGGCCTCCACGAAGTGAAACTGATCCCAGGGCAGGGGCCCGAACCAGCCATCGAACCGCGCCAGCACCGGCGCGGCCGCCGCGAGGAGACTCTCCGCGACAGGCTGCCCACCGGAGAAGACCCAAGCGCTGAGCGTCCTATCACCCTGTCTCTTGGTTACCTGCAAATAGGGGCCCGCACAGAACACGACGCGACCGGAAGGGGCTTCCGTGGCGAACTCGAATCGATTGCCGGAATCGGAATCGGTGCGCGAAGAGAGACTGCCGGTGGCCACGGCGGCCCATCCCTTCGGCACGTCGGCGTGTAGCCGATACCCGATGGGTTCCAGCCCAGTCCTCGGCACCCAGCGGTCCAGCAATCCGATACTCATGTCCCCGACCCAGAGGCTGGGTTCCGTTCCTGGATCTGTCTCGTAAGCGATACGCACACGCACGCGGCTGGCGATGGGCTTCGGCAGCGCTAGATAGCTTCCCGACCGAACCACCTCGACCACCGTACCTGCGACCCGGGCTTCGGTGACCTTCAGGCCGGGGTGCAAGCGCAGGATGGGGTCGCCGGGAGGAACCTTCTCGTATTCGAGCGACCCCTCGCAGACCACCGTGACCTTGCCGCCCGGCGCCGTGACGTTCACGGTCACGTCGTGATCCGTAACTCGGTAGCCGAAGGTCTCGAATTCGGGGAAAGGTTCACCCACTCGGCCTTCGTGGACGGGATGGAGGCGCTCCCGCTCGATCCCAGCAAAGACGCGCAGGTACTCGATCCCCCCGGGCGTGCGGAGGGGCTGTACAGACCACTCGAGGTCGGGAGCCGAACGCAAGGCGTAGCCACAGACCTTTTCCGGGGCCCCTTCCACGAGCGGCGCCAGGGCTTCGGGGGCGCGCGCAGCCAGGGCTGCCTGGAGCCGCTCCGCAAGTGAGTCGGAAGCGTCCGCGAGGCCGAGCAGGCCGATGCTGAGAAACAGTGAAACCATCACGTGCATGGGTACGATCATTCCCGTGGTCGAGGTGCCGGTCCTGCCGCGCCAGGCTATTCGCCGTAGGCGGGAACGCAACAGCCGTCCTGTACGTAAACCATTTGTAGCAATAGACTTGACAATGAGGCACTCAAGTCATTCGAAATCTAGAACTCCCCGGAGTGTCGCCAAATGAGATTCGACAAGCTAACCCTCAAAGCCCAGGAAGCCTTGCAGAGCGCGCAGGGCATCGCCGAGGCACGCCATCACCAAGAGATTGGCGCCGCCCACTTGTTGGTTGCCTTGCTGCAGCAGCCCGAGGGCGCGGTTCGTCCCGTGCTGCAGAAAATGGGTGTCCTGCCGGATTCCCTGCTCGCTCAGGTCAACACAGAACTGGAGCGTCAACCCCAGGTGCACGGTGTGGCTGCGGGCGGACATATTGGCGAAGACCTGCGAAAAGCGATGGAGGCAGCCTTTGACGAGGCCGAAAAGTTGGGTGACGAGTACGTCGGCACCGAGCTGCTGCTGCTGGGCCTCGTGACCGAAACCAGTTCAGCCGTTGGCAAGCTACTGCGGGCTTCGGGGGTAGAGCGAGAAGCACTGCTCGAGGCCATTCGGCAGGTGCGAGGCGGCGAACGCGTCATCGACCAGTCCCCCGAAGAGAAGTATCAGGCGCTGGAGAAGTATGGGCGTGACCTGACGGATGCGGCGCGAAAGGGCAAGCTGGACCCGGTCATCGGCAGAGACGACGAGATCCGCCGCGTTGTGCAAGTGCTGTCCCGACGAACGAAGAACAACCCGGTACTCATCGGCGAGCCGGGCGTGGGCAAGACTGCCATCGTCGAAGGTCTCGCCCAGCGCATCGTGGCGGGTGATGTACCCGAGACGCTGAAGGATAAAAACGTCGTTGCCCTAGACATGGGCGCCCTGATTGCGGGTGCGAAGTACCGCGGGGAGTTCGAAGACCGCCTCAAGGCCGTTCTGAACGAGATCAAGAAAGCCGAGGGGCGTATCATCCTCTTCATTGACGAGATGCATACCCTGGTCGGGGCGGGCCGGGCCGAGGGCTCCATGGACGCCGCGAACCTGCTGAAGCCTATGCTGGCTCGTGGCGAACTGCGCTGTGTCGGCGCCACGACCCTCGACGAGTACCGTAAGCACGTCGAGAAGGACGCCGCACTCGAACGCCGCTTCCAACCGGTGTTCGTTGGAGAACCGAGCGTCGAAGACACGATCGCCATTCTGCGCGGGCTGAAGGAGCGGTACGAGGTGCACCACGGCGTGCGCATCACTAACAGCGCTATCGTGGCAGCCGCCACGCTCTCCGACCGGTACATCTCGGATCGCTTCCTGCCCGACAAAGCGATTGACCTGATGGACGAAGCCGCGTCCCGTCTTCGCATGGAGATCGACTCGATGCCGGTGGAGATCGACGAACTAGTGCGTCGTGTGCGCTCGCTCGAGATCGAGCGCGAGGCGCTCAAGAAGGAAGAGGATCAGCGTAGCAAGGAGCGGCTCGAGGCGTTGGAGCGGGAACTGGTGGAGCTCCGTGAAAAGCAATCGGCGCTCACCGCCCAGTGGCAAAGCGAGAAGGAAGTGATTACGCGAATCCGCGAGCTGAAAACTCAACTCGAAGAGGCCAAAGCCGAAGAGGTGGCTGCCGAGCGTGAAGGGAATCTCAGCCGCGCAGCCGAGCTTCGCTATGGCCGTCTCCTGGAACTGCAGGCACAACTCGACGCCGAGCAGGACCGGTTGGCACAGCTTCAGCAGACTTCACGGATGCTGAAAGAAGAGGTGGACGAAGAGGACATCGCCGAGGTGGTCGCCAAGTGGACTGGCATCCCGGTCACCCGCCTCATCGAGTCCGAGATCCAGAAGTTGCTCAAAATGGAAGACCGCCTGCGTGAACGCGTGGTGGGTCAGGACAGGGCCGTACGCGTCGTCTCCGATGCTGTGCGACGGAGTCGCAGCGGCCTAGCCGATCCCAACCGACCGATTGGCTCGTTCATGTTCCTCGGGCCGACGGGAGTAGGGAAGACGGAGCTTGCCAAAGCGCTTGCGGAGTTCCTGTTCGATGACGAGCGAAACATGGTTCGCATCGATATGTCGGAGTACCAGGAAAAGCACACGGTAGCACGCCTCATCGGCGCCCCGCCCGGTTATGTGGGTTACGAAGAGGGCGGGCAGCTCACCGAGGCCGTCCGCAGGCGCCCACACAGTGTGATCCTGCTCGACGAGATAGAGAAGGCTCACCCAGAGGTGTTCAACGTGCTGTTGCAGGTTCTGGACGACGGACGATTGACCGATGGTCAGGGCCGCACGGTGGACTTCAAGAACACGGTACTGATTATGACGAGCAATGTCGGTTCGCACCTGTATGGGGATGCTCCGATGGGCAGCGTGGAGGACGTGTGGCCGCGAGTCCAAGAGGCACTGCGTCAGGCATTTCGTCCGGAGTTCCTGAATCGAATAGACGAGATCGTGCTGTTCAACGGTTTGGGGGTCGAGGAGATCAAGCGCATCGTGGACCTGCAACTGCGTCTGGTGCGCGAGCGCCTACATGATCGCCGGGTCGAACTCGATGTTACCGACGCCGCACGTTCGGAGTTGGCTGCCCGCGGCTACGACCCCACCTACGGCGCCCGCCCGCTTAAGCGTGTGATTCAGCGCGAGATCCTGAACCCGCTAGCGGAGAAGGTGCTATCCGGCGAAGTGCGCGACGGTCAGACGGTGACCGTTGACTTGCGCGATGGCACGTTCACCTTCGAAGCCGCCTACACCGCCGAGCCGGTATAGGCCCGAGACCATTTCGTCCTCCCTCTCCCCCTGACGGGCGAACGGCTCGGGCGTAGTGGCGTGGGTGCTGAAGCGAAGGGGCCGTGACCAGTACCACGTGTTAAGGGCGACTACGATCTGACTGCAGCGGTGTTAGGTGATGGCGGCATGGCCTGGTCCGAGTTCGCCCGCATCAACACGGCGGCGCGGGTGCTGTGGAAGGAGGGGGGCGGGTGTGGCTCGACGAGACGCCGATGTTCCTCGACCAGTTGCTGCTCGATGACCAGGCCTTTCCCCAGCGGCTGAACGAGCGCAACGGCATCGTAGCGATGGGCTATCACACGGGCGGGACGCCCGTGCCACCCCCCAGCGTAGCGATGGGCTATCACACGGGCGGGACGCCCGTGCCACCCCCCAGCGTA
>JABRVX010000032.1 GCA_039961735.1 Fimbriimonadia bacterium | reverse complement strand
TCCGACCGCGGAGCCGCCCATGACCTGACCCTAAGCGACATCGTTGGGGGCCGGCATCACTCTGGCGATCCACCCCGGCATCACTCCGGCGATTGACACGGGGCTGCCTGTCGGCCATCGGTCCAATATGTCTGCCATCTGTCTAGGCACGTGGTACCAATGGTGGTCCCCACGCGGACACTTCCGAACCAGTGGGGTCTGCGATGTCTGAACTCGGTGCCCGCGACAGGAATAGGGTTGCGGCTGGGGATGTCTCGTCGGTCACACGAATCCTCTGCCACCTCATTTCGGAGTAGAATCCCGCTCCTATGGACGTCCAGCGGTTCGTCCAGCGATGGCGGGCATCAACACTCGGTGAGTTGCAAGGCTACCAGTCGCACTTTGAGGACCTGTGCGCCTTAACCGGCCACCCGGCGCCGGTGGAGGCCGACCCCCGTGGGAGACGGTTCGTCTACCAAAAGGGCGTCATCCAGGTTTCGGGCCGTCAGGGATGGGCCGATGTCTGGTACGAAGGCCACTTCGCGATTGAGTACAAGGGGAAGGGCGGCGACCTCGACGCGGCGTATCAACAACTGCTTCAGTATCGCGACAACCTCGACAACCCTCCCCTTCTCATCGTCACGGACTTCGACCGAATCATCATCCGCACCAACTACACCGGTCGCACGACTCGAAGAATCACGCTTCTCCTCGACGACTTTCTGACCGGCGGGCCGGTGGATGACACTGGGCTGCCCGCCCTGGAGATAGTCCGGCGATGCTTCTACGACCCGGAATCGCTTGTGCCCGAAAGGACCACGGCCAAGCTGACGGAAGACGTAGCGAGACTGTTCGAGGGTGTGGCTGTCAGCCTGCGGCGGGACTGGGGCCACAACGACATGACCGTCGCCCGGTACCTCTCCAAGCTGGTGTTCTGCATGTTCGCCAGCGACGTAGGGTTGCTGCCCAAGGGCATCGTCACGCGCATCATCGACAACAACCGCGCAACGTCCGCCGCCTTTGCATCGGCCCTTTCGCAACTCTTCGTGGTCATGAACTCCGGTGGTCAGTTCGGGGAACACCACATCCCGCACTTCAACGGCGGCATCTTCGTTGACCCGGTTGCCCTGGCCATCGACTACGACAACCTGATGGCCCTGCGAGAGGCCGACGAGGCGGATTGGGCCGACGTGGAACCATCCATCTTCGGGACGCTGTTCGAACGCATCATCGACGTGAGGAAGCGGGCGCAGCTTGGCAAGCACTACACCTCGCGGGAAGACATCGAAACCCTCATCGAACCCGTGATGATGAAGCCGTTGCGCAGGGAATGGGAACAGGTCGCCGCCAAGGTGGACGGGCTGATGGCGAAGGGCGCGACGGCCGAAGCAGCCACCGAGGCGTCACAGCTACTCGACGCCTTCGTATCCCGACTTGCCAGCGTCCGCATTCTCGACCCGGCCTGCGGAAGCGGGAATTTCCTCTACGTGGCACTGGAGAAGCTGAAGCTGATGGAACGGGAAGCCATGGTACGTGCGGCAACATGGGGACTCGACGGTCCGGCGCCACGCGTCCACCCTGGCCAACTCTTCGGCATCGAAACAAACGAGTACGCCCACGAGTTGGCAGGCATCGTGGTCTGGATTGGGTACCTGCAATGGAAGCGCCGGAATGGGATGTCTCTGGTCGATGAAGTGCCCATCCTCCAGCCCCTGGACAACATCAAGCTGATGGACGCGATTCTCGAAACAGGCGCTGACGGCCACCCCATCGAACCGCCGTGGCCGAACGTGGACTTCATCATTGGAAACCCGCCTTTCATCGGCGGAAAGAGGCTGCGGACCGAGTTGGGAGACGAGTACGTTAACGCCCTGTTTGCCCTGTGGGACGGACGCGTGCGCCGAGAGGCGGACCTGTGTTGCTACTGGCACGAGAAGGCCCGCGAGATGGTCGCCCAGGGCACTGTGAAACGTGTTGGGTTGCTTGCGACGCAGTCAATCCGACAAGGCGCTAACCGGCACACGTTGGAACGCATTCAGCAGACCGGAAGCATCTTCTTTGCGGAGTCTGACCGCCCATGGGTTCTTGACGGGGCGGCCGTGCGCGTGTCAATGGTCGGATTCGACGACGGCAGCGAGACGGAGAAGATACTGGACGGCGTTCCGGTGGAGGGCATCAACGCCAACCTGACCAGCCAGTTGGACTTGACCCGTGCGAGGCGGCTGGCAGAGAACTCGGGTATCTGCTTTCAGGGTCCTGTCAAGGTGGGGCCTTTCGACATCAGCCGTGACGTCGCGGAGAAGATGCTGACGCGCCCCAATCCACATGGAAAGCCGAACAGCGACGTGATTCGTCGCTGGGTCAACGGTCGTGACATCACTGACCGGGACACTGGTAGCTACATCATCGATTTCGCTGACATGGTGCACGAGGAGGCTGCCCGTTACGAGGCACCGTTCGAATACGTCGCACGGCACGTCAAACCGGCAAGAGAACGCAACCGAGACAGGCAACGTCGCGAGGCGTGGTGGCGGCTGGGGCGGTCTGGCCGCGACCTCAGAACTGCCACGAAATCCCTGACCAGATTCCTCGCTACGCCCCGTGTGGCCAAACACCGCGTCTTCAAGTGGGTGGATTCAACGACACTCCCCGACAGCCGCGTGTTTGCGTTTGCCAGGGACGACGATTACTTCTTTGGCGTCCTTCAGTCACACGTCCACGAGGTGTGGGCGCTGGCCACTTCGTCCCGTCACGGTGATGGCGGTCTCGGTGGACGCCCCACCTACAACAACACGACCTGCTTCGAGACGTTCCCGCTGCCATGGCCACCGGGCCACGAAGACACCGCTGACCCAGCGTACGGTGCGATAGCGGCTGCCGCCCGCGAACTGGACTCGCTCCGCGAGGGTTTTCTGAATCCGGAAGGGCTGGAACCGGAAGAGTTGAAGAAGCTGACGCTGACCAACCTCTACAACGAACGCCCGACCTGGCTGACGAACGCCCACAAGCGTCTGGACGGTGCGGTCTTGGCGGCCTACGGCTGGCCACTCGACATCAGCGACGGCGAAATCCTCGCACGCCTGATGGCCCTGAACGCCCGTAGGAGTGGCGGGGAGGGTACCTAGCCTCTGCGCCCCCCGGTCACCGGTTCGGCGCCGGGAATGGCGCAGACGGTGGGCGCCCGGACCAATGAAGGGCGGCGGAACAATTTTCCGGGTGATCCAGTGGGCGATAGCACGCTGGATCGTTCCTTGCCGGGTGATCCATTGTGCGACAGCACACTGGATCGGCTTTACCGAAGGCGTCCTGTCGGACGACAGTCTTTGCCTTAAGCCCTAGGCCTTGGGCCGCCGGGCCTTCGACCCCGTTCCGGCCTTCGCTGGGGGGCTTCGGCCGGAAGTCTCAGGCCCGGCCTGTTCCTGTTCAAGTGTAACGACGCTTTGGGGGCCTTTACCTGAAAGCCCAAAATAGTTGGCGGGTCAGCACATCTTGTCTGGCCACACATGACTGTGTCCCATAAGGTGCTGGGTTGGGCTCCGCCTACCTTGTGGTGCGAAAGAATTTCGCCGTTTCGACAATAGTGCCCCTTCCTGATGGTACAATGGTCCGTACCGGGACACACTCCGGAAGTAAACAAAGATAGGCACAGTTGACCACGTACACCACCAAACAGGCAGCTCTAATCCTTGGCATCAGCGAACGCGCTGTGCGAAAGGCTACCGGGCGCGGATACCTCAAGCACACGATTGGAGAAGTTGGGTTCGGTATTACCGGGCGCATCTTCACGCCGGAAGACCTCACCCAGTACATCGAACGGCGAAGGGCCCTGTTCGGTCGCCCCATTAACAGCACGATTGTCGCAGGCAGCCTGTAGATGTCAATCCAGAGTGAAGCAAGGTTCGTCGATGCCCTTTGGGATTGGGGATTCCTTGAAGGTGCTTTCGCAAACCCGCACATCCGCCTGTCGGACGTTGACGGAACTGTCGAAGTGAACGGCCGGTTTCTCTACATCGAAGCCAAAGGCCCACGTACGCGTATGCCTGTCGGGCAAGACATCTACTTTCGGCGCCGAATCGACGATGGGCGTTCGACGGTCATCTACGTCTGGGGCCAGCCGGGGTGCCCAGAGGCCTTTCAGATTCTGGGCTGTATGCAGGACCCCGAGTGGTGCGACCTCGACCGTCTGTTCGAGGCCGTGTGCGACTGGTCCAACTGGGCCGAATCTCAGCCCCGCCCGCAGGCGCTTTCGCCGTGCTGGCCAGGGTGTCAACAGCTTGGGACTCGGTTCAGCCGCAACTAATCAGGGTGCGGTGCCCGGCGCCAAGGCGTTTACACGCGGTCGATAACTCATTCGGTGCGTTTACACGTCGCCAAGCCGGTCCCTCTGGGAGGCATCAGGCCGACAGGTACCGGCCACTCGACTCTCCCGGACGCGCATGGAGGTATCGTCCGGTGGTTGCGATTGACGAATGCCCCAGAGTGGCCTGAACCAACGAGACCGGTGCCCCTCGGTCGAGTGCGTGGCTTGCATGGGCGTGACGCATCCAGTGAGGGCTGACTGTCGCTTCGATGCCCGCCCGTTCCGCCGCCGCCCGCACGATGCGGAACACCTGTGACTCGTTGAGTGCCCCACCACGCCGCGATAGGAACACCGGAGAGTCGGCGGTGCTTCCTTCTCTGCGAAGCGCACAGACTTCCTGCCATGGCCCGGCCTCGACACGAATCGTGCGCGTCTTGTTCCCCTTGCCGTGGATGTTCGCCACACCGCACCCGTGGTCCGTTGGTTGCAGGTTCCGCCAACGCAGTCCGGCAACTTCGCTGTTCCGGACGGCCGTCGCGTACATGAACCGAAGAAGGGCGTGGTTACGCGGGTCGGTCTCCAATGCCAGCATCCGCTGCACATCGGCCTCGGACAGAATCCGTTCGGCCAGCGTGTCGCGCTGCGCCTTGACCTGGAGTGCGGCGCCGATGTTGAAGGGCAGGTATCCCAGCTTCTGGCCAAAGGTCAGCACGGACTTCACAGACGCCACCGTGCGGCGGCGGGTGGCGTCGCTGCCCGTCAGGCTTTCCGCAAAGCCTTGGAGGTCCCCCAGCGTGACCTGGGCCAGCGTTCGGCCGGTGAAAGCGCGAAAGCGCCTCAGGTCCGCCTCGTATGCCCGGCACGTGTGTGCGGACTTCCCATACAGCCAAAGGTCGATGAGTTGGTCGTCACTCGATGCTTGGACGGGAAGGCCATTGAAGCCGAGTGCTTGGGCACTTGGGACTAGCTGAGTCATCGAATTGCACCTTGGGCCGTATCGGCCTATGCAAGATAACTGGAATTATCGTGCGTAGCAAACAGCCGGGTGGACCAGCGCCTTCAGCGTTTGGTGGCCACAACAGGTTACAATGGACTGTGGGGTAGCAAGTGCGCAGAAACCAACGAGACCTAACGGCGGCGCTCCTTGAGAGTCTTGAACAGCTGAACTTCAGTGCACGGGGTTACCGCGCCGGAACGGAGTCTTCTTATCAGGGCGTAGCGGTTCAACTGCGTAAGCTGCTGCTGAACGGTCGTCGCGGGCTGTTCGTACGCGTTCTTCCGAATCCAACTTTCCATCCTGTACCACCTCTTCGAACGCCCGAATCGCTGTGAATCGCCAGAGTTAATGTCCACAATCGGGGCGTGATCGCCAGGGTGATGCCCATATTCATCGCCGAAGTGAAGCCCGGATCGCCAGAGTGATGCCC
>JABRVX010000031.1 GCA_039961735.1 Fimbriimonadia bacterium | reverse complement strand
CAAGGCTTGACAAGGGCCGGGGGTTTTGCTATCTTGGTAGCGTGCCCACTATCAGCCGAAGGGCACAAAGGGGGTTAGCATGGCTGAGCTTTCGGGGGGGTACGGCCCTCATAGGGCTGCTGCTTCCCTCTAGCCTCTAGGGAGTGACCGCCGTCTCCGGCACCGTCAGCCTGGAGTTCTGGACGGCCTCGGCGGAAAACATCCCCGTGACCGTGGAGATCGGCTTTGGGTAACCCCTACGCTCCGTATCGCGTCTATAGGAAGGCGGGCGGGGGCAACTACTCGCTCGTCGGAGAGACCCCGATGCGGCTGTGCTTGGACACCTCGGCGACCAACGGCACGGCGTACACCTACAAGGCGTGCGTGCTGAACGCGAGCGTCGGGGAGGCGGTGCTTTTCGCGTGCAAGCTCAAGGAGCCGCAGAGGTTCCGCGTTGACGTAGCAGAGGATTCGACCGGCATCGTCGTGAAGACCTGGACCTCGCCGTCCGCCAGTCCAGTGGTGGCCTATGAGTGGGATGGCACCGACATGTACGGCACGGGCGTGGAGGACGACACGTACTGGGTCACGATCACACTCATTGACAAGGATCCGACCATTGCGAGCAGGGCGAAGCGTGTGGAAGTCAGCCTTTCCGGGCTAGGGACCGTCCGCTTCGTTGCAGTCAACAACATGCCCGGCGGACCCAACTCCTGGGGACAGCGAAAGCTCAGAGCAATTCGCGCGGCGTGCAAGGCCGCGGGTGTGTCTCTGAAGGTCTTCAACCGTGAGAACGCGTATTGGGATGACTACGGGCCGGATCAGGACCGCCCTGGAGTGGCGTCCTTCCTTCAGACGTCATATATCCGAGCGTTCTACGCAAACACCCACGGCAACCATTGGCTAGTCGACGGACAGCCGCGCAAACCGTCAACGTCCTTCGAGTTGCGGCAGTGGCAGCCGACATTACCGGGGTGGGCACCCGGTGACGCGGTGATCTCTGTGAATCGGCAGGTCATGGAGCCCTTGAATATCCGCGAAGGCAGGCTCCGACTCGTGTGGCTAGACGCCTGTGGCACTGGACGCCGCAACGCCGGCATCATACCGACCAACATCAAGGACCCGGCCTCGTGGCGCAACGTCAGCGACACATACATGAACGACCTTGCCCATTTCGGTTTTCGGATCAGGAACCCACACGTTAACATCGATCCGGCGTGCTACTACATGGGGTATTTCGGATACGGCTATGTCAACGAGCCCTACTACGACATGGTGCGCCTTTTCTTTAGCCGCTTTTCGGAACAAAGCGGCACCTTGCATACTATCGGCGCTGTGATGACTTGGCTCGCCAACCAAGGCGCGGTCACTAATGACTTTGCCGGACCGCCATACATCGAAGGCGACTGGCTTACGGTGTGTCCCCCATTCTACAACATCCGAGTATTCACCGACACGTGGAGGTCAGGGATAGGCAAGTACTACGACGGCCTCAAGATGTCGGACTTGCGGTGAGAGGAGGTGAGGCACGGTGTGGAAATGGGTTGTGGTAGGACTGATCACCGCAGTAGTGGTGGCAGCAGGCTGGTACGTGGCAGCGGGAAGAGACGCTAAGGCAGCTGCCCGGGATGTGCCAACGAAAGGACCGCTCGTAGCAGCCGAGCTCGCCCCAAAGAGCTTGGATGAGGTCAAGTGGTTCCTAGTGGGCAACACGCTCTTGCGGCCGGATGACTACCCGGACATCAGCGAGATGCTGTGTCGGGCTCTTCACGAGCCCTGCGCATACATCCACTTTCGGAAAGACCCCCTCATCACACTCGAGCCCCCTGTCAGCTCACCTTTCTTCGTGGGCCTACGGGACGGTTCCGTGCTGCTCGCTGATCACTTCCGCCTGCCGCGGGATCTGAACGGACGTCTCCTGCAGCTGCGCGGTCTCGACCTCGATGGCAACGAGTGCGAGATCTTCGTCACGCCGAACGCCGATCTGAGGCTTGGTTTTGCCGCGTGGCAGGTGTTGGCCAAGCAGGAGTTTCGCAGAGTGGTAGACGAGGGTGCAACCTATTACGAGCGCGAGTGGAGGCCGGCTGCGAGCGTGACGCAATCAGAACGTGCTCTCATCGAGGGTGCGCTGCGACGCGCACCTAGGGTTTTCCCGGATCAGACTTATGAGAATGAAGGACAACCGGGCAGCCGATACGACGAGCGGCAGGCGTGCCGCGTAGAACTCGAGGAAGCAGTTCCGGTGATGTTGATACCGACTGACAAGTGGGACCCCTACTATCACCTGAAGAGGACGGACGGCAGGGTTGACCCTCAATGGGAGTCGGTACCTGGGCGCATACAGGCGTACAAGGTGAAGCCGGTGATGCGGTATGTGGATCAGGCCGTGGTGGGCCCCAGCGACTTCTTGCACGGTAAGGCGGCAGACGTCCGTCTTCGCCTAAAGGACACGAAGCAGTGGTTATACGTGACGGTGCTGTACGAGGATCCGAAGTAGTAGGTAGCGGGGGCGCGCTCCGCGCGCCCCCGAAGCCGAGACCTGAGATGCAGAACCTGAACATCTGCATGTTGACGGGCACGTGGAGGTCAGGGATAGGCAAGTACTACGCAGGCCGTATGATGTCCGGCCTGCGGTAGTAAGTCACTAGCCATGGCTCCAGTCTGTGTCTGTCTCCTCACGCGCTGCTCCCTCGGGACTGCAGCTTGGCCCGGAGCATTGCCGCTACCCGTATCCTGCCGGGCGGTCATAATCAGCCCGTGGGACTCTATTCCGCCATAGCAAGACCGTTGCTCTTCAGGTCTGACCCAGAGCGGGCGCATCGGCTGGCCCTGCGGTGGCTGGCTGTTCCCGGCTTCGCGCGCCTGCTGTGCGGCCCCCCTCATCGCGACCCAAGGCTGGCCCAAGAACTCGCGGGCATCACTTTCCCGAATCCCATCGGTCTGGCGGCCGGTTTCGACAAAGATGGCGAGGCCGTCGAGGCTTGGGCGACCATGGGCTTCGGGTTCGCAGAACTAGGCACCGTTACCCCCCGGCCGCAGTCCGGCAATCCGCAGCCGCGGCTCTTCCGCCTTCCCGCCGACTGTGCGTTGATCAACCGAATGGGCTTCAACAACGCCGGAGCCGCCGCGCTCGGCGACAGGCTGCGGTCGCGGAGCCTACAAATCCCCGTCGGGGTGAACCTGGGCAAGAACCGCGACACCCCGCTGGAGCGCGCAGCCGAGGACTACGCCTCCGCAGTGCTGTCGCTCGGATGGAGCCCGGCGTACTTTGCGGTCAACGTTAGCTCTCCCAACACCCCCGGCCTGCGCGAGCTTCAGGACCCACTGGCCCTTTCAGATATCGTGGACGCAGTGCGCCAAGCGGACGGAAGGCTCGCCCCTCACAACCGAATCACGCCTCTGTTCGTAAAGGTTTCGCCGGACTTGAGTACGGAGGACCTGGAGGCCGTCGTGGATGTCGCTCTGCGCAAACGGATTGCCGGCATTATCGCCACGAACACGACACTCTCGCGTGAGGGGCTGCGTACCGAGACGCAGGAGGAAGGCGGTTTGTCCGGGGCGCCGCTCCACAGCAGGAGTACGGAGATGGTTAGAGCCATCCGCCGGCTAGCGGGCGAACGAATCCTCGTCATCGGCACCGGCGGCGTGTCGAGTGTGGAAGATGTGCTACAGATGCTCCGCGCCGGAGCC
The DNA here is from genome assembly GCA_039961735.1 of Fimbriimonadia bacterium. Taxonomy (NCBI): domain Bacteria; kingdom Bacillati; phylum Armatimonadota; class Fimbriimonadia; species Fimbriimonadia bacterium. The sequence goes on along the minus strand of JABRVX010000031.1, from coordinate 76,617 downwards.
AACTTGGTTCAGGTGTACACGGCGCTCGTGTACGAGGGGCCGACGGTGGTCCGACGTCTGTGTCGCGGCCTCTCGCACGAGATGGATCGCCTGAGGGCTGCTTCGTTGCAGGAGATAGCGGCACCCGAACGCGAATACGGAACGGCGTCGGAGGGAGCCGGATAGGAGCAAGGTATGGGGGCCTGGTACTACGCGGAAGTCGGAAGGGTGATGGGGCCGCTCGCCGAGAGCGAGGTGCACGGCGCCATCACGGACGGGCTGCTCGCCCCTGAGACGCCGGTGTGGACAGAGGGCATGACCGGCTGGGCGCCGCTCGGGGCGGTGACCGAGTTCTTCCAGCTCTTCTCGCCAGAACAGCGCCGCGCCGCCCGCGAGCACATGCCCGACGATCTGCCCCCGATCCCCGAGATCGAGCGTGGCGGCGCTCCAAAACCCCCGCCATTGGCCCAACAGCCACCCTACGTCCAGGTCAACGTGGGCCAGCCCTACAGCCCGTCTCCCCTCGCGCCCTACGTAGGGGCGAAGAGCAAGGTGGTGGCCGGGGTCCTCGGCATCCTACTCGGAGCGTTCGGCATCCATCGCTTCTACCTGGGCTACAACGGCGTGGGTACCGTGATGCTGTTGCTCACGATCTGCACCTGCGGGTACGGCGGGATCATTACGGGCCCTTGGGGGCTCATCGAGGGCATTATGTGCCTCACGGGCTCCATGCGCGACGCCAACGGCATGCCGCTCTCCGATTAGTCCGAGGCGGCCGAACTCTCCGGAACGGGCTCGCCGATCATGTGCAATATCGTCACCTGCGCGGCAAGCTGCCCCGCGATCTTGCGGAATGCGTGCGCCTGCGGTCGGTCCGGATAGGCCAACACGCTGGGTAGACCCTTGTCGCTCGACTCCCCGACCAGCGGGTCCAACGGAATGCTTCCGAGGAACGGCGCCTGGAACTGCCGCGCCAGTTCCCGTCCGCCGGGGCCGGGAAACACCTGACTCTCCACACCGCAGTTGGGGCACACGAACCCTGCCATGTTCTCGATGACCCCGATGATGGGCGAGTTCATCTTGCGAAACATCGTGATGGACTTGCTCGCGATGCGTGCCGCCACCTCTTGAGGCGTCATCACGATTACCACCCCCGAGAGTGGCACCAGTTGCGCAGCGGACATCGGCGCATCCCCCGTACCGGGTGGCAAGTCCGCGATGAGGTAGTCCAGTTCTCCCCACTCCACCTCGCCGAAGAGCTGTCGAACCGTGCCCGCAACGATCGGTCCCCGCCAGATACCTGCCTGCTCGTCCCGCATCATAAAGCCGATCGACATCAGCCGCACGCCATGAGCCACGATGGGCACCAGCTTGTGCTCGAACACACGAGGCTGTTCCTCGTGGCAGCCCATCATGCGCGGAATGCTCGGGCCGTATACGTCGAGGTCCACCAGGCCCACCGAGGCCCCAGTTTCGGCCAGCGAGATGGCGAGGTTGCAGCTCACGGTGCTCTTGCCGACACCACCCTTTCCGCTGGCCACAGCGATGACGTGCTTCACGTCCGGCACCAACTCGTGGTCGGCCGTGCGCCCATCGATGACCTTCGCGCTCAGCCCGACGTTGACACTCTCGACTTCTGGCAAGGCCATCACGGCATCGTGAGCCTCCTGCTGCAGGATATCCCTGACCGGGCACGCCGGGGTTGTCAGCTCTAGCGTGAAGGCCACGTTGCCCCCGCAGATCTTGATGTCCTTCACAAAGCCGAGGTCGACGATGCTTCTATTGAGGTCGGGATCGCGAACGGGACGGAGCGCATCTAGGACCATCTCTTCGGTTACAGGCATGGCGGCAGTCTACCTTTGCTTGGCCGTTCGCCGACCGAGCCCGGGCCCTGAGCCCCGAGTCACAGCCGACCGAGACTGATCCTGGCAATACGCCAGGCTTGCTTGACTCCCGATTCGAGCGTCGGTTATACTTCGGGTGCATTCTCAAGGAGGCCAGAGGGCCAAGGTGATAAGAAATCCGGCATTTTAGGCGGGACATGCGCCCACCTGAGCGCACGCTCATGAACGAGCGCATTCCGCGCTTCTACCGCGAACTGGTCGTAATCAACGAGCACGGCGAGAACCTGGGGACCATGGATGCCGATAAGGCGCTAGCCCTAGCGCATGAGGCGGAGTTGGATTTGGTTCTCGTGAACCAGAACGTGCGACCTCCCGTGGCACGCATTGTGGACCATGGCAAGTACCAGTACGAACAAGAGAAGCGCGAACGCGAGGGGAAGAAGAAGAAAACCGTCTCGGAGCTCAAAGCCGTTCGCATGCGTCCCGGGACCGACGACCACGACCTAGACGTGAAGCTAAGAAACGTGATTCGGTTCCTGAACGAGGGGCACAAGGTGAAGTGTTCGGTGATGTTCCGCAGTAGGGAGATCACCAGACCCGAGATGGGTCGGCAAGCTCTGGAGCGGTTCGTCCAGGCTACCCAGGATATTGCGGTTGTAGAGCGTGAGCCGAGCGTGGACGGGCGCTTCATGATCATGATCCTTGCGCCAAAGCCGGGCGTGGCTCAGGCAGCCAAGAAAGCGCAAGAAGCTGAAAAGGCCGAGCCGGAACCTGAGACGAGCGGTGAGGCGGCGAAATAGCACACTCGAGACGGGATGGAACCGGTTGCCGAGACACCGGCGGAGGATGAATTGGCGAAGCTGAAGACTAGCAAGACTGCAATGAAGCGCTTCAAGGTGAGCGGGTCGGGCAAGCTGATCCGTCGCAGGGCGTATGACAACCACATGTTCATCCACAAGCGGGGCAATCGCAAGCGCCGGCTCGGCAGCGACGCGACGCTCACCCCCGCCTTCGAGAAACGCATGAAGCGCATGTTGGGAATGTGAGGCGGCTGAGAGATGGCTAGAGTTCGAAGGGGAGTTACCACCCACAAGCGCCACAAGAAGATCATCGAGAGGGCAGAAGGCTATTGGGGGCGGAAGAAAAACGTCTTCAAGCGAGCCAACGAGCAGGTGATGAAGTCCGGCCTGTACGCCTATCGCGACCGGCGCAACAAGAAGCGGGACTTCCGCCGACAATGGATCGTACGGCTCACCGCAGCCTGCAAAGAGTTGGATTTCAAGTACGGCGAACTGATCCACGGGATGGTGGAGAAGGGTATTCAGCTCGACCGCAAGACGCTGGCGCACATGGCCGTGAACGACGCCGACGCGTTTAGGGCCCTGGTCGACTCCGTTCGGCAGGTATAGACCCATCGCGAGGTTTGGAGCGCCCGCCGAGGGGTCGGCGGGCGCTTTTTCGTGACCCGCACCCCCCGTCTCCTCGGCATCGCCCACAATGGCAGGACGGTGATAGGATGACAGAGATAGATCGAATCGAGGCAGAAGCCAACGAACGCCTGGCAGCGTGCAAGAGCCTGGCCGAGCTCGAGGCCGTCGAGACCGAGTACCTCGGGCGCAAGGGTGCACTGAGCGAGTTCCTCAAAGGCATCGGCAAGCTGCCTCCCGAAGAGCGCCCGACCGCCGGTCAGCGCTGCAATGCCTTGAAGCAGTCACTCGCGGCCGCCGTCGAGGCAAAGCGTGCAGCCATCGAAGAGACCGAGGGCGCCTCGCGGCTGGAGGCCGAGCGCGTGGATGTGACGATGCCGGGCCACCCGCCGAGGGTGGGACGTGCGCACATCCTGAGCCAGACTGCAAGGCGCATCGCACAAGCCCTCATCGGTCTCGGGTTCGAGAGATATGAGGGCCCCGAGTTGGAGCAGTATCGCTACAACTTCGAGGCACTCAATTATCCCGAAGAGCACCCTGCGATGGACGAGCAGGATACTTTCTGGATTGACGACGTGTACCTGCTGCGCACGCAGACAACCTCGTTCCAGGGCCGCATCTTCGAGGTGCGCAAGCCGCCGTTCCGCATCTTCACCATCGGCCGCTGTTTTCGGAACGAGGCGGTGGACAGAACCCACTCACACACATTCCATCAAGTGGACGCGTTCATGGTGGACGAAGGCGTGAGCATGGCGCACCTAAAGGGTACGTTGGCACAGTTCGCTCGCCTGATGTTCGGCGAGGGAGTGAACGTGCGCTTCCGACCCGACTTCTTCCCCTTCGTCGAACCGGGAGTGGACTATGCGATCACCTGCATCTTTTGCGCCGGGACAGGGTGCGGCATCTGCAAGAAGTCCGGCTGGATAGAACTGGGCGGGGCAGGCTTGGTGCACCCGGACATCCTGGAGAACTACAGGATCGATACCTCGCGCTACTCGGGCTTTGCATTCGGGCTGGGAGTGGAGAGGATCCCAATGCTGCAGTTCGGAGTGGATGACCTGCGTTACTTCACGGACAACGACCTGCGCTTCCTGCGCCAGTTCGGAGGGTAAGGCGAGATGCTTGTCACACTGGAATGGCTGAAGGAGTATGTGGAGTTCGACCTGAATGCCAACGAGACGGCCACACTGCTGACGCTCGCCGGGCTCGAGGTCGAGGGCATCGGGGACAGCGACCTGGGACCGGTGCTGGACGTGAAGGTGACACCGAACAGGGGCGATTGCTTGAGCGTGGTGGGCCTCGTGCGTGAGATCATCGCAAAGCTCGCCGATCGCTGCACACCCACCTCGGCTTGGGACGATTACCGGCACGGATGGGCTTACGGTGACGAGGACGGGCCACATGACTGTGCTTCTCACGCTTCGGTCACCATCGAAGCTCCCGAACTCTGCCCTAGGTACGGCGCACGCCTCGTGCGCGGCTTCAGCATCGGTCCGTCATCAGAGCTCATGCAGAAGCGGCTAGCCGCCTGTGGGATGAGACCTATCTCCAACATTGTGGACGTCACCAACTATGTGCTGCTCGAACTGGGACAGCCACTACACGCATTCGACCACGACCTGCTACATGGTGGCTGTGTGGTAGTGCGACGAGCACGGGACGGGGAGACTATTACTACCATTGACGGTACCGAAGTGAGCCTGACATCGGAGATGTTAGTGATCTGCGACGAGGACCACCCAGTGGCTTTGGCAGGTGTCATGGGTGGCGCCGAGTCCGAGGTGACCGAAGCAACGCATAACTTGCTACTAGAGTCGGCCCACTTCGATCCCGTATGCATCCGTCGGACGAGCAAGACGGTGGGAGTGAAGAGCGAGTCGAGCTATCGCTTCGAGCGCAGCGTGGACCCTGGCGGCGTGGTCACGGCGCTCAACCGCGCTTGCCGCCTCATCGAGCGTGAGACCGGCGTTGCACCGGTGCGAGGAGTAATCGATGTGTACCCAGAGGGACCGAAGCCACGGCTCATCGAGTTGGACATGGCACGAGCCGACCTCCTGCTTGGCATGAAGGTGCCCCTCGGCGACGCGATGGGCTATCTCACGCGACTGGGTCTGAAGGTCCAACCTGCAGGTGGTGGCAAGTTGACGGTCACCGTCCCGGAACGCCGCCCAGACCTCCAGCGCGAGGACGACATCATCGAGGAGATCGGACGTGTCCACGGGTACGAGCACATCCCGGACGAACTGCCGGTGGGCAGAACATTGCTAGGGAGAGAGTCGCCCACTACGGCTTTCGAGGAGAAGCTTCGAGACCGCCTGGTCGCACTCGGGCTGAACGAAGTGATCTGCCACTCGCTCCGCGCTCCCTCGCCGCTGGATGATGCGGAGCCCGGTGACTATGTGGCACCGCGCACACCGGCTGGCCCCGATCTCAGCGTGCTCCGGCCCACCTTGATTGCGGGGGTCGCGGCAGCTGCTTTGTACAATCTGAATCGCGGAATCTTGGACATTTCTCTGTTCGAAATTGGCCGCGTATTCCGACGACTGAACGAAGGATACGAGGAAAACAAGCATCTCGCGCTGTTTCTGTGCGGGCGGAAGGAACCGGTGAGTTGGCGTATCGGAGAGAAGGGCCCACATTTCGGCTTTTTCGACGCTAAGGGTCTGGTGACTGCGTTACTGGAGACTCTGGGGATAAGGCCTGCGTTCGCGCCTCGCTGTGACAACAGACTGCACCCTGGCCGTGCGGCGGACATTTTGGTGGGTGAACAGAACTTGGGTTACGTCGGCGAAATCCACCCTCGGCTCGCGGAGCGGATGGACCTTCCATCCGGTAGCCAGATCGCCGAGTTCGATGTAGACGCGCTGATGGCGGCCGCGGCCGGAGTGAGCAGGTTCTCGCCGCCGCCTAGGTTCCCGGCTGTCCGACGCGATATCGCCTTCGAGGTGCCGAAGAGCGTGTCGTATGCCTCGGTCGAGCTGGCGGTGCGAGAGTGTGCGGGAGAGGTGTTGGAAGAAGTCCGACTTTTCGACGTATACGAAGGAAAGGGCATCGCCGAAGGCTCGCATAGCCTCGCTTTGGCGCTCACGCTGCGCAAGACAGACGGCACCATGACCGACGAAGAGGCGAACGACGTCCGCGAGCGAGTGTTCGCAGGGCTCGAGGCCCTCGGAGCACGAAGGCGATGATAGTTAGTTTGAGGCTAGATCCGAATAGTGGGAGGGAAGAATGAGAGCAAGTTGGTTGGCTGTGGTAGGCGTATGCATAGGAGTCATGTTGAGTGGTTGCAGCGGAACATCCGAGCAACCTACGACGGTGGATAGAACATCGGTCAGGACTGCGGCAGCCGTCCAGGATATGCCACCCATCTGCCCGGTGACGGGGCACCGTATCGAAGACGTGAAGGCTGCCCCGAACTCCGTATACGAGGGGAAGCGCTACTACTTTCAATGCCCGTCGTGCAAGGCGGAGTTCGACCGCGACCCCATCAAGTACACGGCTGGCTTCGACGAGAAAATAGCGGCTGCAAAGAAGGCGTCCGACTCTTCCGAAGAGTCGGACGAGTCGGATAAGTCCGACACCTCCCACTAACCCCCCGGGAACAGCATGCTCTCGACGAACAGGTCTTGAAAGTCGGGCTGCCGCGCGAACTCCACGTAGCGCGTGCTCGCGGCGATCTTGCGGCCACGGCGCTCGGCCTCCCGGTTCATCGCCATCATGCACGCACCGTAACCTGCCGCGTTCCCCACGCCCTCGACCCGTTCGAGGGGTACCCTGGGTAGCAGCCCGATGCGCATGGCCGCAACCGGATCTATGTGACTCCCGAAAGCGCCTGCCACCAGGACGCGGGGAAGGTCCGTCTCGTCCAGTCCCGCTTCACGACACAGTATGCGCCTGCCCGCAGCGATGGCTCCCGTCGCGAGTTGCACCTCGCGAATGTCGCGCTGTGTTAGCATCACCGGGCGACCCAGTGCAGTCTCGGACTCCGTCGCGAGCACGAAACCGTACCCGCCCTGGGTCGGAACCACTCTCTCACGCAAGAACGGCGGACACTCTTCGGGTGGCAGCACTTTGCCCGTCGGCTCTACCACGCCGGAATCCAACAGCGCTGCCACAGCGTCAATCAATCCCGACCCACAGATGCCGCGTGGCTGTGCATTACCGATCACGCCTAGGTGGACTCCTTCGCCGTCTATCCGAACCCTCTCTATCGCACCCCGGCTCGCTCGCATACCCTGACTGATGCGCGCACCCTCGAACGCAGGACCCGCGGCATTGCTACCACCCAGAATGCTATGCCGATTGCCCAACAGCGTCTCGCCGTTCGTGCCGACGTCCAACAGGAACGCCAACTCGTCCCTTCGGTCCAGGTCCGTCGCAACCGCCGCTGCTACCAGGTCGGCACCTACGTACCCCGATACACACGGCGCGAACACACACCGCGTGGTATCGGGCAGCGAGATGTGTAACTCCGATGGGACAAAGACGATCTCCTCGGTCGTCAGCGGAGCGTATGGTGACATGCCTAACGTAACAGGATGAATGCCGAGCATCAAGCAGGCCATCGTCGGATTTCCTACCACACACAGCCGATAGATGCGCTGCTGCCGAACCTTCGCACGTCGGCACATCTCTGCAATCAGGCGGTTGATATCGTCTCGCACCTCTCGCTGCATCTCGAACAGGCGACTGTCCTGCTCGGTCACGGCGGTGATCCTGCTCAACACGTCCGAGCCCCAGCGTCCTTGGCTATTCGCGCACGAAGCCGCTGCCACCACCCCATCACCATTCAGGGAGACAAGGTAGCCTGCCACGGTGGTAGTGCCGATGTCCACCGCCAGTGCGAACGCCTCGCCACGAGTGTCGCCTTCCTCCAGTGCGAGCAACTGCCCGTCCGAGTACACACACGTGGCGCTCTCCTTACCCGACGCTCGGAGCTTAGCCAGCGATCGCGCTACCCGTAACAGCGACGTCTCGGACGGCTTCAGGCCAGCCACCTGCAGCCACGACCGCGCATCTTCGGAAGCATTCTGCGGGATCGTGATAGCACTCTTCGTGATGCCATGATCCAACGGGTAATCGCCAAGGGACTCCACGCCACGGGTCTTGGTCTCGTCTTCCGTCTCCACTCGGAGCGGAAGGGCAATCAACAAGTCGCCTTCCACTCGCTGTTGACACGCGAGTCGCATGCCTTGGTCAATCTCCAGCTCCGTGAGCTGTTTGCGCTCGATGTCGTTCAGCGTGGATTGACCTTGTAGCACCTGCACGCGGCACTTGCCACAGGTACCCAGACCACCGCAATCGGCGGGGATGAAGTGTCGGAACTCGTGGAGGGCATCGAGCAGTTGTTGGCCTTGTTCGGCGTGCAGCGGCAGCGCATCGGGCAGCACCATGATAGTGTGATCGCTCATGAATGGCGCTCCGAGTGCGGAAGGCCGTACTCGTCCGCAGCCTCGACGACCGCGCGGATGTGCTCCCATGGGGTATGCGGACATATGTTGTAACCGTCCTGCAGGTGCAATCCTCCGTGGGGAGCCAGCACCGACATCACATGATGCGCCGCACGCTTGATGTCGCTCACGGGTCCGTTCAGCAGCAGCATGGGGTCCAGATTACCGCGGAAAACCACTTTGCCCGCGAGGGTCCCGACGTAGTCCTCGGGACGATTCACATATCCCGCACCATCCAGCGAAGTGATATGCAAGTAGTCCATCAGAGTCGGTATCACGTGCGTGTTACGGCCACAAAGGTGCATCCCTCTAGGTGCACCAGGCCGCGACAGCGCTTCATACAGTGCAAGCGTGTGAGGCGCGACGTGTTCACGATACTGATCGTTGCTCAGCATAGGCACGGGGTCGTCCGAAAGCCAAAACCCGTAGTCGAGATCCACGCCACGCAGGCGACGAAAGGCATGCTCGGCCTCGATCAGACCATGGGTCAGCTTGGACATCGCTTCCAGCAACAGCTCCGGACATTCCATCATCCACACGAATAGGTTCTGCTGTGCGGCATCCACCATCATAATGTACGGTGTGTCGCCCGTCACACCTACGTGGATATTGACAGGTACGGGTTCGCCGTTCACCCGCACATCGAACCGGTCTCTGGCCTCCATCATCGCGTAGTACCACTGCAGCGACTTCCCCCACAGCCCGGCGTCGGGAGGGGGCTTCTGCAGCTTCTGCAGGTCTACTTCGTCCCGTAGAAAGGGCCTGGCACGCGGCGGGTCATCGGCCAGCCATTCGATCTCGCACCCCACCGCGCTGGAGTTGACAACGTTCTGGAAGTCGGGATTGAGTGTGATAGTACCGTCGAAGGGTCGGTCGTCCGGTGCCATCTCGTATAGCAGTTTCCGGTTCAGCAGTTGATGCCGCATCTGTGTCACGGGGTCCGAGAAGTACTCCTCCCAGCTAACCCCCCGCTCCGCAAGGTAGAACTGCGCCTCGAAGCCCATGCTAACAGGCACGCGATCTACGTACTCGAATCGCTCCAGAGCCTCGAAACGTCGCCGCGCAGCCTCGGCCCGCTGCATGTCAATTCGGATGTCAATACGCTCTCGGCCCGTCATTCGCGGAACCGCGCCTTCAGGTCTTGGTAGAGATTGCGGAAGAGACGATAGCGGCTCTCATACACCGCATGCCTCTCCGCATTCGGTCGGAAGCCATCCGAGGTTCGGACCGTAGCGTCGCAAGCGGCTTCCACAGTGGGCCATGCACTCACTCCTACGCCTGCTAGTAGCGCCGCGCCGTAGGCGGGTCCTTCATCTACTGCTACTCGCACATGTGGTCGGTCGGTCACGTCGGCGAGTATCTGCAGCCAGATATCGCTCCGCGCCCCACCGCCGGATGCACGCACCTCACCGATGCTCGCCCCCATGTTCTCCAGCAGGCCATAGGAGTCACGCAGGCCGAAAGCCACGCCCTCCATGACAGCGCGAGCGAAGTGCGCACGGGTGTGACTGAGTGTGACACCGAAGAACACCCCTCGCGCCGCAGGGTCTTTGTGCGGGGTGCGCTCGCCAGTCAGATAGGGAAGGAAAATGAGCCCTTCGGATCCGGTGGGGGCAGTCGCAGCCTGCTCCGAGATCAGGTCGTAAGGGTCGCGGCCCTGTTCCACCGCGAGTTTCTTCTCCGCATCGCAGAAGGTGTCGCGGTACCACCGAAGACTGCCTCCGGCGGCGAGCATAACACCCATCACGTGCCACTTGCTTGGCACCGCATGGCAGAAGGTGTGCGCGCTCAACGCAGGGTCCACCTCGGGCGAATCCAGCGTAGTGAATACCACCCCGCTGGTGCCTATCGCTGTGGATACAATTCCCATTCGTACGGTTCCGACGCCGACTGCTCCCGCAGCCTGATCGCCTCCTCCACCTACCACCGGCGTGCCTTCCGGCACTCCGATGTGCCGCGCGCCCTCCGACGATACGCGCGCTGTGACTTCCGCCGACTCGGCAACCGGCGCCATCCACTCTCTGGGTATCTCCAAACGATCCAGTACTTCACCGGACCAGGTGCGCTTCGGCACGTCGAATAGGCTGGTACCGGATGCGTCCGACACCTCTGCGGCTGCAACACCTGTCAGCCGATATCGCAGGAAGTCCTTCGGTAGCAGCACACGGTGTACGCGGGCATAGTTCGTGGGCTCGTGATTACGCAACCATAACACCTTCGGCGCGGTGAAGCCTGTTAGGGCAGGGTTGCAGGTGATCTGAACCAGGTTAGGTACCCGCTCTTCGATCTCGTGGCACTCGGCTTCCGTGCGCTGGTCGCACCAGAGAATGGCAGGGCGAATCACTCGCCCGTCTGCGTCCAGAAACACCGACCCATGCATCTGCCCGGTCAGACCTACTGCGCAGACATCGCCGCCCCCGCCTACTTCGCGCAGCGCGGCGTGTACGGCGGTGGCTGCTGCGGCCCACCAATCGTCCGGGTCCTGCTCGGCCCACAACGGCATCGGGATGTGCAATGGGTACTCCGCGAGGCCCCGCCCGAGCACTTTCCCGTCTCGGTCCACGGCCAGCGCCTTCAGCCCCGAGGTGCCGACGTCTATCCCCAGAAACAGCTCACTCATGCCCTGCGAGTTCGCCGTCGCGTCGCTGCATCCCTCCGTAGCATTGGGACCACGGCTACTGGCAAGAGCCGTACCGCCCAGAGCACTTGGAATTGGGTGGAGTGTGGTGCTGCTACTCGTGCTCCGGTTCTCTCGCGGGCCGTAACAACCGCTCCGCCTTCGTGTCGCCGATGCCTGCCGCCTCGAGAGCGTCTCCGGCTCATCGTCCCCTCCCGCGGCAGCCCGAAGCAGCACCTGAAGCACCCGTCATGCCGAGCTTGTCGAAGCAAACGTCATGCCGGGCTTGTCGAAGCACCCGTCATGCTGAGCCCATCGAAGCATAACGGGACGGGCCCAGCTTCAGGATTGCTCTTCCCCCACCACCATCTCCGCCAGGTCAACGATTCGGACGTCCCCGTCAGGCCGAAGAGCCGCCAGGCTGTCACCTAACATAATGCGACAGAAGGGGCAGCCGACCGCGATGGTATCGGCACCTGTCGCCAGCAGCTGCTCTGCGCGTCGGTTCCCCGGACGGCGCTCCGCGGGTTCCTCCATCCACATCCGCCCGCCGCCAGCGCCGCAGCACAGGGTGTCGAAGCCTTTCGACCGCGGCATCTGCAGGGAGCCGTCTAACATGGGCCGTAGCACTTTGCGCGCCGAATGCGGGTCCCGATTCACGCGCGAAACATAACACGGATCGTGCCATGCCACCTTGCGATCTACTCGCGGCAGAGTCAACTTGCCCTCCGCTACCAATCGCGCAAGAAACTGCGTGTGGTGCTCCACCTCGAACTCCCCACCGAACTGCGGATACTCGTTGGCAAAGGTGTTATAGCAGTGCGGGCACGTAGTGAGAATTCGCTTCACGCCACGCTGCTCGAAAGTCTGGATGTTCGCCTCTGCCATCGTTTGGAACAAGAACTCCTCGCCCAACCTGCGTGCAGGGTCGCCCGTGCACACCTCCTCGTTTCCCAAACAAGCAAACCTAACACCTGCCTGTTTCAGCAGTTTCACGAGTGCCCGGTTCGTCTTCTGAGCGCCCCTGTCCACGGCACCCGCACATCCCACCCACAGCAGCACGTCGAACTCCGGAGTGTCACGCACCAGCGGCACGTCCAAGCCCTCCATCCACGCTTCGCGATCGGTGCCTGACGAACCCCATGCGTTCATGGTGGATCCTAACTGCCGTAGCATGTTCGCACCCGTCCCCGCGAACCTGCCCTCCGCTACCAGCGACCGCCGGGCGTCCACGATGATATCCACGTGCCGGATGTTGACAGGGCATTCACGAACACATGCGTTGCAAGTCGTGCAGTCCCACAGAGCCTCCTCGGTCAGCGCTTCGGCGACCGGCTTGCCGTTACCCACGATGTGCCGTAGGTCTTGCACGATGCGCTGCGGGTCGAGTGTCTTGCCCACTCCCGTGGCAGGACACACATCTGTACAGCGACCACACTCCATACAAGCATCCAGTGAGGCGAGTTGATACCTATCATAATCGCGCCATTCGATCGCGCCCACCTTGCCCGTCTTCTCGACCTCCTCCATCGAAACAGGCGCTAGGGCACCCATCGCCCGTGCCGGCGCCATGTAGGTGGAGAAGAGTGCGTACACTATGTGACGAATGCGCGTGAAGGGAAGAGAAGCTAGGAATCCGAACACCAGGCTCGCATGCACCCACCATAGCACCTGGTAAGATACTGGATCGATCCAGTCCATCCACAGGGACACGCCCAATCCTACGGGGGAGTAGATGTCGTACTGCTTCGGCTCCAATTCGATGCGTCCGCCTTCGACGAGGAACCCCGTCACAGTGATCGCCAGCAGCGAACCTAGCAGCCATAGGTCCGATGGCTCCCTGCCTAGCGACTTCGGCTTGGCGAAGTACCGCCTCCCGATAGCTCCTAACAGCCCGACGAGCAATACCACCCCGAAGACGTCCAGCGTTACCTCGTACACTAGGTAGTAGGTGCCGCGGTGAAACTTCAGTCCCTCAGGGGCCCAGTGGTGAATAGCAAGCAACGTGGTGCCGATCAGCAGGATCACGAAGCCGCTGAATAGCAGCAAGTGCATGGGCGCGCCGAACGTCTTGCGTGAGCGCGTCACCTTTCGCTGCAGCACCACGTCGCGCAGAATGGCACGCAACCGCGCCCAATCCGGCCGCAGCGAGTATGGCGTCGGCTTCCCCTGCATCCAGAGGCGCATCCGCCGCCAGATGCAGAAAACCATCGTCAGCACCACCAAGGCGGATAGGGCGTAGAAAAGCAGTTGTCCGCCAGGTGGAATGTGAAGGAACTCGGTTCGAGTCGGTGCATCCATCTCACCGATTGCCTTCCCCGGCGCGAAAGGGAATCCTGCTCCGCTGCAGGACTCGTTAACCACCGTCGAATCAAAAGCTGTCAGGCCATGGAGAAGCAAGGCAAGCTCAGCCGTTCGGAAGCCGCCGCGGCGCTCGGGGTGACCCCGAAGACGCTCTACATGTGGGAGCGCACGGGCAAAATCCCCGCGCCAGAACGCGACTGGCGCAACTGGCGCTGGTATTCGCCCGAGCAGGTCGCGGTCATCCGCGCCGAGCTTCTCGGACCGAAGGTGGTCGTCGAGCCAGAGCTCCCGCTAGCCCTGGAGGTAAGCACGCGCAACCGCCTGATGGGAACGGTGAAGCAGGTCAACGTAGACAAGACCATCGCCGAAGTCACGCTGATACTCGATGGCGGACAGGAGATGGCCGCTCTCATTCCAGCAGCCTCCGCCCGGCGCATGGGATTGCAGCCCGGTTCCCGTGTGCTCGCGTTCGTCCGCGAGACGGACGTCATGCTCGGCACCTGAGCCCGCCTCGCGCGTGCTAAGATATCCACGATGTACACGCTCCGTGTAAGGACGCAGTTCGAGGCCGCGCACTGCATTCCGGATCACCCGGGCGCCTGCAGTCGGTTGCACGGCCACCGATACGAGGTCGAAGCCGAGTTTACGGGTCGGGAGCTGGATGGTCTCGGCATGGTGGTGGACTTCGGCGACCTCAAACGTGCCCTCGCGGAAGTCGTCCCCGATCATAGCTACCTCAACGATGTGCTTCCGGGGCCCACTACCGCCGAGGCAATCGCTGAGTGGCTGTTCGGCAGGCTGGCCGAGCGAGGCTTGCCGGTGAGCGCGGTTACCGTGTGGGAGACCGCCGACTGCGCCTGCCGATATTCTCCCCAATGAGCCGCCCGCTCGTTCTGCAGGAGGTATTCTCCTCCATCCAGGGCGAGGGGCTGTTGGTCGGCGTGCGCCAGGTCTTCGTCCGGCTGTTCGGATGCCACTTGGACTGCGTGTACTGCGACACCCCGGAGACCAAGTCGGTGCTTCAGCCTAAGGGCTTCCTGCCGCCCCGCTTCCGCATCGAAGACCCGCCGGGATCGCAGACGTTTCGTTCGGAGGCCAACCCGGTAGAGCCGGAAGCCGTACGCGACTTGATAGTGGACCTCGACCGGCGGTTTGGACCGCACCACTCGATCGCCATCACGGGGGGCGAGCCGCTGCTCCAGGCCGAAGGGCTGGTGGATCTTTTCCCCCTACTGCGCGAGCGCGGGCTGCGTGTGTATCTGGAGACGGCGGGCGATCTCGTGCGGCAACTCTCGCGCGTGGTGCTATGGGTGGACTGGATCGCCGCGGATATCAAGCTGCCCTCGGTCTCGCATGACACCGACCTTTTCGAGCGGCACGATGCCTTCTTGGAGGTCGCGTGTGCGTCGCGCGCGCAGGTGTTCGCAAAGTGCGTGGTGGCGGCCGACACGCAGGAAGAGGATCTCGAGCGGGCTGCGGAGCTGTGTATGCGGCACACGGTGACGCTGATTCTGCAACCGGTGACATCGGTAGCGCCCGAGCAGAAGCCCCCCGGTGCTGGCCAACTGCTCGCGTGGGCTGTACACCTCTCCCGCCACGGCGCAGACGTCCGCGTCATCCCCCAGTTGCACAAGGTGCTGGGCTACCTGTAGGCGACCTACCCGTATGTCGTCGCCCGGCACCGTTACCGAGGCGTGCACGCAAGACGTGGATCTGGAAGGGCGTCGAGCGGACTCGGACCTATGCCCTGGCCAGCGCCCATGATCGGTGGCACCACCACCTGCGGCTTCGCGCGGCTCCTACTTCGTCTTATCGGTGTCGGGCGCATCTTGCTACCGCCCCCCCATGCCCGTGAGGGTAACACCCTCGATGAAGTATCGCTGAGCAAAGAAGAACACCAGCACGACCGGTAGCATGACCATGGTAGTAGCAGCCATGAGAGCGCCAGGGTCCCCTCCGTGGGCACTCTGGAAGAGCTGCAGCGCATAGGAGACGGGCATTCGCTCCGGTGAGTTGATGTAGATCAGCGGCCCCATGAAGTTGTTCCACGTCCCCGTGAACGTCCAGATGGCTACGGCTGCCAGCGCGGGCCGCACCTGTGGCAGCATGATAGACCAGTACGTCTGTACGTAGCCGCACCCATCAATCCTCGCGGCCTCCTCCAACTCCATAGGCACGGTTAGGAAGAACTGCCGTAGCAGGAAGATGTTGAACGCCGAACCGAACAGCGATGGCACCCATAGCGGATACAGCGTATCCACCCATCCGAGCGAACGGAAGATGAGGAACACGGGTAGCATAGTCACTGCCCCCGGCAACATCAGCGTCGCCAGTAACATGAGAAAGATGGCATCCCGTCCTGGAAAGCGCAGTCGTGCGAAGGCATAGCCCACGATGGAGCTGGAAAGCAATGTACCTGCCATGTTCAACGCAACTAGGAGAAGTGTGTTGAACACGTACACGGTGCCGTATACGGTCTCCTCTGGCAGGCTGCGAACCGCGCGAGCGTAGTTCTCCCACTTCAAGCCCACTTCGCGAACGTTCTCGGTGTCTCCGGTGCGCGCAGTGAATCGCGTTCCCGCAAGCCTTTCCGGCTCGAGAATCTGGATGGTACGACGTCCGTCCGCAAACTCACGGACCGCTGCGCCCTTGAACTTCGTACCCCGGTACTCGCCTGTTACGAGCGCCGCCCGGCGTCCCTCGATCTGTACGTACTGCTGAACGCGAGGCACCCACACCGGGGGTACTTTCGCCATGTCCACGTCTTCCTTGAACGACGTAACGACCAGCCATGCGAAGGGGATACCGAAGACTACCAAACCGGCCGTGAGTACGATATGCAGCAGGCTGTCTCTCGCAGCGCCCCGGGTCGCATGCAAGCCCCTGCGCGACCTCATGCCCGCAAAGAGTGCGCCGAAGAGTGTGCCTAACAGCATCAACGAACCGACCGCCACGAGGATCGCGTAGCTCTTTCCTTGTGTGTGGATCGAGTATCCGAACCGAGCAGGCTCGCCTGGCGGCGATGATACTAATACCCCTAGCGCCGCTGTCACCAGCACGACTCCCATCGACCCGAAGACGAGGAACACCCAACTCCATCGGCCGATAATTCCCCTACACCCGATGCCGGCCCACCCCGTCAACCAAAGAGCGAACACGAGGAACAGCGAGGTTACGGGTATAAGGGCGCTGTGGAGCGTCATTCCTTAGCCCTCGCCCCCTCATAGTACACCCAGCGCGGCGCGAGCTTGAGTTGGATCACCGTGAGCGCCAGAACTACCACGAACAGCACCCACGCAATCGAGGACGCATACCCCATGCGAAAGTACTTGAAGCCGTTGTCGAACAGATAGAACACCGGCACCAGTAGGCTGTCCACCGGCCCCACACCCTCGGAGCCGGGAGGGCGCATGATGTAGATTCTGTCGAATTCCTGCAGCGCACCGATGGAACCCATGATCACATTGAAGAACAGATAGGGCGATATCTGTGGGAGAGTGATCTTTCGGAAGCATTGCCAGGAGTTCGCTCCGTCTATGCGGGCGGCTTCGTACAACTGCTTCGGTACGCCCTGAAGTCCCGCCAACCACAGCACCATTCCACCGCCCGCACCCCACAGGCCCATCACGATCAGAGCCGGCTTCGACCACGTCGCAGAAGAAAGCCACCCTGGCAGTTCACCCGACCATACCACTCTCAGTGCTGCATTCAGGAGCCCCTTCTCCGGATCGCCCGAGAGCACCCACGCCCACAGCACGCCGGCAGCCACGATGGGTGCTACCGCCGGGATGTAGAACCCCGTGCGATACACCGTCATGCCACGCACGCCGGTGTTCAACAGCATGGCAATCGCGAGCCCCGTCACGAGGTTGAGCGGCACGCCGATCACTGCCAGGTAGAAGACGTTATATGCCGCCTTCCCGAACTTCGCCCAATCCGAAGTGAACAGCTCGGAGTAGTTGGCCGTACCCACCCACCTGGCAGGGTGCATCGCATCGTAGTGACAGAAGCTGAGTAGGATGGAGACGAGAATCGGCCCCGCCGTGAAACACACGAACCCGAGCACCCAAGGGGTGATAAACGCATAGCCCGCCAGCGCCTCTCCCCGCGCGAGTCGGCTCATTCGACGAACCCTCAACAACGCGAACACGATCCCACCCAGCACGCCGCCGATCACGAGACCCGCCACCAAGTCTATCGCTGCAGCGGGCACCTCTGGATACCGCTCGATCTCCGACACCCTGTCCAGCTCTCTCTGCACGGCGAGACGGCCGTTGCGCAATGCGTCCTCGGGTGTCTGCACGTGGCGCACGGCTTGGTCGAACGCGCGCACATGCTCATCCCATAGCTTCTGCCCGACGAATGTCACGGGGCGGAACCGCGCGGTCGGCAGCAGATCGATAAACTGTCGCAGGCCCGCAGCCAGGTTCTCCGACTCGGGCCGGAACTCACGGTAGAGGCGTTCGGTGGCAATCCGGTTGGCGCGGAACGTCATCACATTGATGCGTCCGAGGCTCGCGTAGTACTCACCCTGCACCCGCACGTCCAGCACAGCCGACTCCGGGCTGGTCATCCACTTGATGAACTTCCAAGCGGCCTCTACATTCTTCGAGCCAGTGGGGATCGCGTAGGAGAAGCCGCCGCCCCAGGTGATGAAGGTGTCCTTCTCATCGCGGAACTCGCCGCGTCGGTAATAGCGATCGTCCGGTACCGGCGCGGGCGCGACACCGAAATCGAGCGTGGGACGATATCGTGCGATGTGCCCAAGCGACCAGCTCCCGTCGATCTTCATCGCCAGCTTGCCCGTGAGGAAAGGGTCCAACTCGTTCCCTTGAAAGCCCGATACGAAGCCCTCGATTCGCTCGATACCGCCGAGCATGTCATACATCTCGACCATGAACTCCAGGGCCTTCCGCGTGCGTGGATTGTCCAGCGTGCACGTCTTCCCGTCCGGCGACATGAACTCTCCGTTCATCTGCCACGAGTAGAGGTACAGCCACGAGTTCCCGAAGTTCGGGATGAAGCCGATGCGCTTGAACGTGCCGTCCGGTCGCCGCTCGGTCAGCGCCAGCGCGTAGGCTTTGAGCTCGGACCAGGTTCTCGGTGGGCGGGTCGGGTCCAGCCCGGCTTTACGCAGCCTCGGAGCGGCTTGTCGAAAGACCTCTCGATTCCAGTAGAGCGCCCGGTCGTCCGTCCCCGCCGGGATCGCGTACACCTTGCCCCTGTAGACGGCTTCACTCCAGGTCGCCGGGTAGTAGTCTTCCTGCCGCGGGCACATTGGGTCGTCTCGGTCTCTTTCCAACAGGTCATCGAGAGGTTCGAACGCGCCACGACTTGCCCAGTCGCCGATGGTGAAGCGGTCTTGGAAGACGAGATCAGGGGGCGACTTGCCGACGATGGCCGTCAGGAGCTTCTGGGGGTTCATGGCCCCCGCGCCCATCGAGAGCACCGAGACCTCGATGCCGGGGTTTCTGCGTTCGAACTCGCGGATCTGCGCCGCGAAGCCCTTGTCTTCCTCCCCCAGGCTCATGCCCCATACGCGCAGCTTGATTACACCAGGGCCAGCTTCCGGCGGTCGCAACGCCATAGCCGTGATCCAGAAGGCGACCAACAGCCCACCGGCGAGCAGCAGCCATTTCATCGCCTGTGATTGTATCCGCGACCGTGCCTTTTGTCGCTAAATACAGCGTAAAGACAACGGGCTCGCCCCGTCGAGGGGCGAGCCCTATATGTCAGAGAACGGGTCTCCGCCTAGAAGCGGAAGCCCACTCCAGCGAAGAACCCGTTGAGCTTCGATCCGATGCCCGAACCGGAGGCGCCCATATAGCCGCCCTCGATAAAGAACGGGGTCGAGCCCGTCGCGAACTCGTAACCCACGGCGAACCGGTAGCCGAACACGGTCTTGTTGTTGTCGTCAGGCGTATCGGCGAATGTGACGCCGAGGCCCAGGCTGTACCGGAACGTGTCCACGCGGCCGACATAGTTCACCAGCACGGGAATGGCGGTGAAGTCACCGGAGCCGTAGTAGTCCCCGCTGACCGAGTACTCCGCGCGGTAGTTGTTGCTGTAGTCGGGCTCGCCGAGGTTCCCGAGCTTGTACTCCAGACCCGCAGTGAACCAGACGTCTTCCGTAGCGTCGCGCGTCTCACTCTCCGTGGGGAAGAACGCACCCGCTCGGACGGTCAGGCCGACCGGCTGGACGTCCTGCGCTCTTGCCATGGTTCCGAACGCAAACGAACCGACCAGTACGGCGACCGCCAACAGCGAAATCCAATTTCGCATCTAATGACCCTCCCTTGTACGGGGTTATTCGCAGCCATTCTACCCTTGTGCGTGCTCAGCAAGCGACCTCTACCCAGCCACCACAGCTGGATGGGCACGCAGCCACGCCCCAAGCGCAGAGTCGGCCACCCGTTAAATTGACGGTAACTGACCGCGTATGTCTCAGGTTCCCTGTTGCACAGCCGTGTGGGCGGCGTGGCAGGAGCGGCCCGGACCACACGCCTCCAGGCACGCTTCCTCGCCGTCCGGCCCAAAGGAGCTCAAGGTCCTCCCGCACCAGTAGTGCTTCGGAGGGGAGACGTGATCGGGGTCCAACTCGGGCGGCGGGATCTCCTCGTATTGCTCGTTCTTGCAGTACAGGTAGATGCAGCGGACGCGTTCGGCTTGCTCCATCCCTAGGCCTCCTCTAACCCTGCGGCGCGAAGCAACGCGATTCGAACCACGTTGGCTGCCAACCGCACCTTGTAGCCGTTGTGCTTCAGCGGCTTCGCCCCCGTGACCGCGGCCTTGCCCGCAGCTTCGGCTAGGGCGGGGCTTATAGTCTTGCCTTTCAAGGCCGATTCCGCTTCCTTGGACCGCCATGGAATTGGCGCCACCCCGCCGAGCACTACCCGACAGTCCTGGACGGTGTTGCCCGACATTCGCAGCGTTACGGCTGCGCTCGCCAACGCCCAATCGAAAGACTCCCGCTCGCGGAACTTGTAGTAGGCGCTCTTCCAGCCCGCCGTCGCCTTGGGCAGCGTCACGGCGGTCACGATCTCGTTCGGGGCCAGAACGTTCTCTTGCCCCCAGTTCACCGCAGGCAGCACGAAGAAGTCGAGCAACGGAAGCGAGCGCGCTGACGTGCCCTGAATCTCCACCTTGGCGTCGAAGGCGATCAGAGCCGGGGCGAGGTCCGAAGGATGCACGATGTGGCAAGGCCCCCCGCCCAAGATCGCGTGGTACTCGTTCTCGCCGTCCTCCGCAAAGCAGCGGTCGCCGCCCTTTTTCAAGCACTCGATTGCGACGTCGCGGTAATACCAACAGCGGGGCCGTTGGCACAGGTTCCCGCCCACCGTCCCCACGTTCCGGATCTGCGGCGAACCGACGGACAATGCGGCCTCCGCCACCGCCTTGTACTGCGACCTGACAGACTCCGATTCGGCAAGCTCCGTCAGCGTGACCAGAGCGCCGATCCGCAGGTCGTCTCTTCCCACCATCTGGTTCAGCCCGGCGATGGATTTCAGGTTGACGACGTGCGAGGGGGTGACAAGCCCCTCTTTCATCTCGCATAGCAGGTCAATCCCACCCGCGAGCACTTTGGCGCTGTCGCCACTCAGTGCGGAGACGGCTCCCTTCAGGTCTTTGGGTGTTACCCACTCAAACGCGTTCATCCATCGCCTCCAAGAGCTTCCGCGGGGTGATAGGTAGGTGCCGAATGCGCAGGCCCGACGCGTGGAACACGGCGTTGGCAATGGCGCCTGCAGTTGGGATGACCGGCGGCTCGCCTATGCCCGCCACTTTCTGGTGCGTCTCGAAAAGGTGTGGCACAATCTCGGGCATCTCCCACGGTCCGGGCAACTTGTACTGCTCCAGGTCCGGGTTCAGGCATCGGCCCGTGTTCTCGTCCATCTTGCGCTCTTCGAGTAGCGCCATGCCAATGCCTTGAATGACGCCGCCGATGATCTGGCTCTCGGTGGTCAGTCGGTTCATCCAGTAGCCGCAGTCATGGACTGCCAGAACGCGAATGGGCCGCACACGGCCGGTCCACATGTCCACTTCCACCTCCGCGAACTGCACCCCCGCGACGCCGCCCTGCTGCAACGAAGCATCGAAGGTCCCGTTCGCCACGATCCCCGCGACACCGAGCCTAGAGCAGACTTCGGCAAACGTGATGCTCTTCGACGGGTCGCTCGAAACGAACACCTTGCCGTCGCGAGCGTCGAGTTCCTCGGCGGGCTGGCCGACCATCTCGGCAGCCTTCTCGAAAAGCTGCCTCCTCGCTTCGAGCGACGCCGTTTTCACCGCAGGTGCTACCGATGCCGTAGTGGTGGACCCCCCGCTCGCACCGGAGTAGCCGAAGTCGCTGTCACCGATCATGGCGCGAACCTGAGAGATATCCACCCCGAGATCTTCCGCAACGATGGAAGCCACGTAGGTGCGGGTACCGGTGCCGAGGTCCTGGGTGCCTAGCTTAACCTCGATCGTGGCGTCTCGGTGAATCGTGAGCTCTACTCGAGAGCCGGGGCCCCCGCCGCCACCCCACGCGGACGTTCCCACCCCCATGCCGCGCCGGAAGCGCCCGCCGTCCGACCCAGGCTTCGGGTTCCGCTTCTCCCACCCGAAGAGTTTTGCTCCCAACTCGAACTGCTGTTTGCGTACCCCGTCGGTGTTTGCCAGCCGCAGCTCCAGCGGATCCATGCCCAGAGCATAGGCCAGCTCATCCACCACTTGCTCGGTGATCGCGCAAGCCTGCGGATGCATGGGTGCGCGAAGTGGCGCATCGGACCCGCAATTGGTGCGAACGGGCCGAGATCTCACCGCCCGTGTCTCCGCTCGGTACACGTACGGAAAGGGCATTCCCCATTGCGCACTGTAGCCGGAGGTGCCGAAGCAATCCGCCGCAATCACTGCCAGCTTTCCGTCCTTGCGAGCGCCCGCCCTCACGCGAGCATGGGCATCCGGACCGTTGCCCGTGGTCAACTGCTCGGTGTGGCGGTCGCGCATCAACTTGACAGGAGCCTTCGCCTTCTTCGCCAGCGCGGCGCAGACGGCGAACTCGCTGCCCGGTCCCAGCTTGCTGCCGAACCCCCCACCCATATGCTCGCAGATCACGCGGACGTTCCCCGCGGGCACGCCTTGGTTCTGCGCCATGCCGCCACGCACGCCGTGTACGGCCTGGGTGGAGCACCACATGGTGAATCGGTCATCTCCGTCCCAACGCACCACGCAACCATGAGTCTCCAGGCAGGTGTGAATGCGGACAGGGACGCTGTAGGAGCCCTCAATGGTCGCGTCGGCCGCACGGAGTGCGGTCTGCGCTTCGTCGGAAAGAGCAGGGAAGGGCTCCATCCGCTCCGGGTCTTGAGAGGCGACTTGTGTAATGACTCGATGGGGGCGAACCTCGTACTCGACCCGGATTGCCCGCAGCGCATCGCGTGCTTGCTGCTCCGTTGTCGCCGCCACTGCCGCGACGTCCTGCCCCTGGTGCCTGAGGTTGGTTCCCGGCCCTGCAACCACGTGCACGGCCTTCACCCCGGGCATTCGTTCCGCCTCCGAGATATCCACGGACTTAACCTGCGCCGCGGCGTGGGGCGAGCCAAGGATGGCACCGTATAGCATGTCGGGGAGCTGAATGTCGTACGTGTATTTCGCCCGCCCCGACACCTTGAGGGGCCCCTCGACGCGCGTCACCCGCTGACCGACATACTTGGTCTTCGAGCGGTCGTTCCACTCCGACATGTTAGGCTCCCTCCCTCATCGCCTTCGCTGCGCTCTCGGCGGCCTCGAAGATGCGTGTGTACGTGCCGCATCGGCACACGTTGCCCGAGCAAGCGTTCTTGATATCCGCCAAACTCGGGCTTTTGTTCGTCTTCAACAGATGATTCACACACATCACGAAGCCGGGCGTGCAAAACCCGCATTGCAGCGAGTCGTGGTTCACGAACGCCTGCTGAACAGCATTCAGCTTGCCGTCGGGCGCGAGGCTTTCAACCGTCTCGACCTTGTGGCCCTCGCAGTCGACGGCGAGTTTCAGGCACGCATAGATGGGTTTGCCGTCGAGGTATACGGTGCAAGCGCCGCAGGTGCCTCGGTCGCACACTCGTTTGGATCCAGTGAGGCCCAGCCTATCACGAATCGCGTCCAACAAAGTCATGCGTGGCTCCAGGAGCAGCCGATGGACTTCGCCGTTCACATTCAGACTGACCGTCCGCTCGCCGACACCCTGTGGTGTCACGCTCGCCGGGCTTCCCACGGTCTCGGGGTGACCTTTGTGCAGCCCAGCGGCTCCACCTACGGTCGCAACGGCCGCCGCTGCACCTACCGACTTTAGGAATTGCCTTCGACTGAGCTCGGGCTTCTTTTCCTCGCTCATCCCCCACCTCGAACGCCGGGCCTTGGGCACCCGGCACTGCGTACTGCTTTTGTACTTTCGACTTCGCCATGCCAGTTCCTTGGGAGAACAGCTATGAAGCAGGGCCGCTGCGATGAGCGGCCCTGGTACGGTAGACAGGCAGAGGTGAGAACTCTACGAACTACAGACGCCCGGGAGGAGGGCCACAGCGTACGACGATGTCGCCGCGCACCGGACCGCCGGCCCGATACACTGCGTTGCCGTCCGGCGAGAACACCTTCATCTCGAAATGATCCAAGACGTCGAGGGGGCTGCCGGGGTACCAGCGATCCGATACGAACACCTCGGCGTAGGCCTGCCTGCCGTCGAACAAAGCTGGCCCAGAGAACACGGCGTTCTTATCCCGGCACTCGAACTTCTCGACTTTAAGGCGAACGGTGTGGATCGTCTTCTCGCGCCCGGTGTTGGACCGAAGCACCTCTCGGAAGTTCAGAAACCCTCTGATGTTGCCATCGAACGAGCCCGCGTGGAAGCTGAACACTCCCAAGGCGCGATTGGGCATCTGGATCGTGCCGCTTCCGAATGCGACTCCCTCGCCAACGGCCAACGCCATCGCGGCGAAAAGGGCTACTCCTAGCAGGCCAATCAACAGCCTCTTCATACACAAACTCCTTTAATTTCGGGGGACCGACCTTCCGGTTAGGTCCTTCTCGGCCATTCTGACGATCAAGACAGCGGATTGTTTTGTATGTATCCGTCTCAGCTAGTGTAACGACCTGTCAAATCGATCGAATCTCCCTCGACTCCGTGCGAGGTGCAACCCGGTGCAGACGTGGAAGGTAAGTAGCGTAGATGCAGGCACCGTCCGTCGCACGGTGGTGCCTCGTGGAGGGATGAGAGTGGGGAACCTGCGTTCACATGCTGCCGGTGCCCGCCCGCGCGGGCTTCGTGGTGGTGCGTCCTGGTGGGGAGTGGCGGCCATCGCCGCGGTCGTTGGGGCTGGCGCAGTCGGCTACAAGGTCCTATTCGACCGCCCAGGGGAGTTAGCAATCGGCTTCATGCCTGCTGACGCCCAGGCCATCATCACGGTAGACCTGTCGCCCAGCCCGGCTCAGGCGCAGACCTTCAAGGCCATAGGCGATGCACTCAAGCAAGAAGGCCTGCTGGACGAACTCGAGAAGGAGATTGCCGAGGCTGCCGCTCAGAACGAGCTAGTTCGAGAGATCCGCCCGCACATCAAGAATAGCTTCGCCGTGGGAGTGTGGGGCATCGAGGAGGGCAAGGAGCCGAAGTATGCCGCGCTCCTGATGGCGGTCGGCAACCCCGGGGCCGTGAGCTCGTCGCTGGAGAAGCACCTGCGGGGCTACAGACTCGAGGGCGAGCAAGCCTACGTGATTGACAAGAAGTCTACGGCTGCTGTCCTCGGGAACTACCTGATCATCTCACCCAACGAGGAGTCGATGCGTCGGGTGATTGCCGTGAAAGCGGGCAAGTCGCCTTCCGCCGCCGACCTCGCCGCCTACCAGGAAGCCAGAAAGGCGCTCCCCGACGACGCGAACGCAATGCTGTTCGTTTCCAACTCGTTGCTGCGCGAGGCGGGCAAGGAAGCCGAGCGTGAGTTGAAGGGCGCGAACCCCTTCCGCCATAACGGGTGGTTCGCCGCGGGCCTCGCCATTCGCAACGATGGGTTGCTCTGCTCCGTGCGTGCGCCGTTCAGCGCCGACGAGGTGAAGGAGATGCAGCCCCTAGCGAATCTGCCGGTCCTGAGCCTCGATTCACTCGGCTTGCTGCCGCGCGGGGCCTATGGACTCGCGGCGCTGTCACAGCCCGCCGCTATCTATGACACGTTACGCAACTTCGCACTCGCCAAGCCCGAGTCGAAGCGCGAGATGGAGGAAGGGTTGGCGAAGTTCCGGTCCGAGACGGGCTTCGACCTCGAGAAGGACGTTGTCCCCGCGTTCCGAGGGGAGTTCACGGTCGCCCTTTACCCGTCTCAGGTGCCCGGTAACGACGACCCCGATGCGCTGTTCATCGCGGATGATGCGAACGGTGCCGACCCGGCCACCTTCATCGAGAAGCTGCGGTTGGCCATCGACTCCGGCCGCTTCGACAAGGGGGGGCCGAAGGCAAGGTTCTCGTCGCAACCGTATGGCACCACCACGATTCATCTGCTCGACGTGTCCGGCGACCCGAACGCGAAGGGCAAGACGCCGTGCTATGCGATACTCGGGAAAACCGTCGTCGCCTCCACTTCGCTGACTTTGCTGAAGCAAGTGGTGGACTCTTCGGGGAGCGATGCGAATGCGCTGCGGTCCGACCCTCGTTTCAAGCGAATGGTGGACCGTGGGCTGAAGGCAGGTCGCTTCACGCTGATGGCAGACCTACCAACCCTCATGAAGGACGCTGCCGAGAAGGATAGAGGACCCGCTTGGGATTGGCACAAGCTGTTCGGGGACGACGGGCTGACTTTCAGCGCCTCCTATGACGGGAAGACGACCACGGCCGAGCTCTTCGTGCCGCTGGACTGGGTGGAGTTGGTGCACCGCATCGGCGCGGAAGCGAAGAAGAACCGCAACGCCCCCGGCCCATCCGCCGACATGGCGTTCTAAGAAGGTAGGCCAGAAATTGCTCTACGCCCCGCCACATGGACTGGCGGGGCGTATCTCTTTCCGAGCGTGTGTCTGCCCCACGGGCAGAAAGTCGGCTAGTCCGAGTTCAGGGGGCAACAGCCCCCGGATGCGCAGGGGGTCTCGGACTTAGAGCTTGCCTCGCATGCAGGGGGTGTGCTGGGGCGCGACGAGTAGTCGTTGATGTGAAAGCCAGCGCCCTTGAAGGCTATGCCCACAGCGTGAATCTGCTTCCGGACCTTGCCTCCGCATCGCTCGCAGGTGGAGACGGGTGGGGCGGTCGCGCTCTGGAACACCTCGAACTCGTGGTCGCACTCTGTGCAGATGTAACCGTAGGTCGGCAATCCAATCCCTCCTTACACAACGCTTTGGTTTCGTAGCACCATCAGTACAAACGTAGGAAGCGAGAGAACCTTCCGCATCTTCCGTGGATTTCGGGCCACCCGCCACAGCCACTCCAGCCCTAGCCGCTGAAAGGCTCGGGGAGCCCGTTTGGCCACGCCCGCGAACACGTCCAGCGTTCCCCCAACGCCGATAGACACGGGGACGCCTAGCCGTTCCCGATGCCGCGCGATCCATTTCTCCTGACGAGGCATGCCCATCGCAACCAGCAAGATGTCCGGTTTCGCGTTGGCAATCCTTGACAGTACTTCGGGCTCTTCCGCTTCTTGGAAGTACCCATGGTCGAAGCCGACGATGCTGCATCCGGGATAGGTGGCGGTCAGTGCACAGGCTGCCTTCTCCGCGACACCCGGCGCGCCCCCCAGCAGATATACGCGGTACCCGTGCTGCTGACTCAGCCTGCACAGCTCCCCCGCCATGTCACACCCGGCCACGCGCCCCCCGATCGCCAGACCACTCCGGCGCAGAGCCCAAACGATGCCGCTGCTGTCCGGCGTGATCAGGTCCGCGGACTCGAGTAGCTTGGCCCACTCGGGGTCCCTCGCGGCGAGCACGAGTCCCCCCGCATCCAGTGTGACCACCAATCGCGGCACGCCCTCGCGGATGAACTCTTGCACCCGCCGCAATGCGTCCGACATGGTGGTTACGTGGATGGGAATTCCCAGTACCGTGCCGGCAGGGGTAGGTCCGCTCGCTAGTTGAACCGAGGTCACTGCGTCAGGATTTTACCACCGGTCTCCTCGCCACACGCTTCGACTTCTGGTGCCGTTCGTTGCGCGAGGGAGCGTCCTCCAAAGCCAGGCGCAGCACCTCTTCGGCCCGCGAGACGTAGTGGATCGTCATCTCCTCACGGATCTCGGGAGGGATGTCCTCCAAGATGTCCTTTTCGTTGCGTTCCGGGAGCAGCACCGTGCGCACCCCGGCCCGATAAGCCGCAAGTACCTTCTCCTTGATGCCTCCAACCGGAAGCACCTGTCCGCGAAGCGTGATCTCTCCGGTCAAGGCAAGCCGGGAGCGGAAGGATCTGCCGGACAACAATCCTGCTAGGGATGCGAGGATGGCGACGCCGGCACTCGGACCGTCTTTCGGGGTGGCTCCGGCGGGCACGTGAACATGGATGTCGTTCTTCTCGAAAAAGTCGGGCGGGATCCCGTATGCTTCGGCGTTGGTCCGTAGGAAGCTCAGGGCGGCCTGCGCCGACTCGCGCATGACTTCACCGAGCTGCCCGGTCAGCACCAAGTTCTTACCCCCCGGCATCTTCGTGCTCTCGATGAACAGGATGTCTCCGCCGGCAGGGGTCCACGCGAGCCCAACGGCGACACCAGGTTCCATCTTGCGTTCCATCACGGCCTCGCGGAGGAACACGGGTGGGCCTAGGAATTCGCTTAGGTTCGCTGAAGTGACCGTCAGAGGTTCCTCGTTCCCCTCTGCGATGCGTCGGGCGGCCTTGCGGCAGACGGCGGCGATCCGTCGCTCGAGATTGCGCACGCCCGCTTCGCGAGTGTAGTTGGCGATGATGTGCCGCAGCGCGCTCTGATGGAACTTCAGCTTGGCCGTAGCCAGGCCGTGTTCGGCAAGCTGCTTGGGCACGAGGTGCTTTCGAGCGATGGCCACCTTCTCTTCGTCTGTGTATCCCGACAGCTCGATCATCTCCATGCGGTCGCGCAGAGGCGGCGGAATGGTCTCGAGGAGATTCGCTGTCGTGATGAAGAAGACGCGGCTAAGGTCGAAGTTCACGTCGAAGTAGTGGTCCCGAAAGGCGTTGTTCTGTTCCGGATCGAGTACTTCCAACATTGCCGAGGACGGGTCGCCCCGAAAGTCCGAGCCCAGTTTGTCAATCTCGTCCAGCATGAACACGGGGTTGTTGGAACCTGCTCGGCGAAGCCCTTGCATGATCTGGCCGGGGAGCGCGCCGATGTAGGTTCTGCGGTGACCCCGGATCTCGGCTTCGTCCCTCATGCCGCCGAGAGAGATGCGCACGAACTTCCGTCCGAGCGCCTCGGCGATCGAGCGGCCCAGGGAAGTCTTACCGGTTCCCGGAGGGCCGACGAAGGCGAGGATGGGCTGCCTCACCGGACCGCCCTTGACACGCCTCACCGCAAGGAACTCGATGATGCGCTCCTTGATCTTCTCGAGACCGTGGTGGTCGCGGTCCAAGACCCGCTTCACGCGATGCAGGTCGAGGTTGTCCTCGGTGCTGACGGACCAGGGCAGTGCCACCATCCAATCTATGTAGGTGCGGGCGACCGAGTACTCTGGCGAGCCAGCGGACATGCGGCGAAGACGGTCGAGCTCTCTGCGACACTCCTTCTCGGCTTCTTCGCTCATGCCCGCTTCGCGAATCTTCGCCTCCAGCTCCTCGATCTCCATCTGCTGGTCGTCGCCCTCGCCCAGCTCCCTTTGGATGGCTCGAAGCTGCTCGCGCAGGTAGTACTCGCGCTGCGACTTGCTCAACTCGGTGGTGACTTCACTCTGCACTTTGCTGGACAGCTCCAGCACACGCACTTCGCGGCCCAGGATGGCCATAAGCGCCCGCAGGCGCGGACCCAGTTGCACGGTCTCCAGGATCTTCTGCTTGTCCACCACGCTCAGCGGCATGTGGGCCGCGACGAGGTCGGCAAGCACGTTGGGCTCTGCAACCGACTGGGTCAGCGACCTCAGCTCGTCAGGCAGTTGGGGCGAGAGGGAGACCGCACGCTCGAACAACGTGGCCACTCCGCGCCGGAGGGCTTCGATCTCGATGGCCTCTTCACCCTCCGGTTGCGGTGGTTCCGCGAGCTGCTCGATGCGAGCCCGGAGGTAAGGGTCCTCCTGTATCGGCTCGACTACGCGGAAACGCGAGAGACCCTGAACGATGAGGCGCACCCCGTCGGCCATCTTGACCATGGTGCGGATGATCACGGCGCAGCCGTACTCGTACACCTCTTCGAAAGAAGGTTTCTCCGTACTGGGGTCGCGCTGAGCGACCACGCCGATGATGCGCTTGTTGCCCAGAATACTGTCGTCCACCAACTGGATCGAGTGCTCGCGCCCCACAGCGAGCGGAGCAATCAGCATCGGGAACACCACGGCGTCCCGAAGGGGCAGGAGGTTCAGTTCCGCCGGGATATCCGGTCTCGGCTCCTCTTCCTCAATCTGTTGGTCGCCCAGCGTGGGCAGTTCCATGCGACTATCCTTCGACTACTGGGATCGTGCGCGCTTCGACAGGCAGGTCACTCTTCGGCACGGTGATCGTGAGCATCCCGCTTCGGTAGTTGGCCGTAATCCGATCCACGTCGATCGGGATGTTGGGCAACGGTACCTCCCGCAAGAAGTCCCCGTAGTAAATCTCCAACTGGAAGCACCGAGTACGTTTGGACTCCTCGGCCTCGTGCTCCGTTCGGGACCCACGCAGTATGAGCGACTTTCGGTCCGGTGAGAAGGACACCGAGATTGCATTCGGGTCCATACCGGCGATCTCTGCGACTACCATGATGGCATCTTCCGTCTCACACACGTCCACCCGAGGTTCCCAGAACCTTCGTGCTGTAACGGGGGAGTTCAACGCGCCGTGTAGCAGTTCCTCCGACAGGGACTGCAACTCGGTGCCGATCTGCCAGAACCAGTCAGCTTGGCGTCTTCGTGCCATCCTCTTCTCCCTCCGATTCGGGTTCGGCACCGTTCGCCTCGGAGTGGGTGCGCGCGATTGGCGAAGTAGCGAACCCAAAGGAGATTCGTACCTCATAAGCGCGTGGCCAGGGTAGGCCAATATTGACATCCACGAGATCGGTGAGAATCTCCCAACCGTTTTCCCCATCGGACGCGACCTTCGTGCCCAGGAACCCCAGCCGGAAGAACGACTCGAGCATCTTCGCGGTGTGCTTTGCGACGAAGCGGTTGAGAAGAGCCAGGTCCATGCCGTCAACCTCTTCCTTGTGCCCCTTTAGGTCGCTCGTCAGGTAGGAGTAGGCCTGCGGACGGATGTAGTTGTGGTATCCATACTCCCCCGCCAGGCGCTGCAAGATGAACGCGCGCTGACTCAGCTCTCGCGCCCGCGCATCGAGCCGAGGGTTGCGTAGAGCGAGCCAGTACACGATCGCTTGCGGTAGGGAAGTGCCTAGCGTGTTGCTCACGGTGTTCCACCCTGCATATCCTGCCAGGTAGCCACAGAGCTTGCTGTCCAACAAGAAACGGACCAAGGCGGGGTCTGCGGTGCCCCCTGCATCGAGGTTCAAGTCCGCTAGCGCGACGAGCCGCCCGGCCGCCAAGTCTTCCCGCAGCGTGCGCAGAAACTCGGCCAGGTCCTCTTCGCTTCGGCCATAGCTGTTGATGGACAGAACGACATCTGCCTGATCCTTGGATGTCGCGGGACGTGCGCCGGCACCGAACACCTGCATCTGGACCGCCTTCTCCGTGGTCTGGCCCTCGTTCGGTGCAACGACGGCCTTGCCGGCTTCACTGGACCACTGTACCCAGATGCGTGGTGTCAGGCGCTCGGCCCGCACCAAGGCACGTGCGAGAAGGACACATGCGGTTTGGTCTATCCCCCCGCAAATCATCGCCTTGCCGGCGATGCCCTCGCGTTCCAGCAGCGACTTGAGAGAAGCCCGCTCCAGCCGATGAGGACCGTAAGGCTCAGCGTCGTCCTGCCCGAAAATGAGGAAATCGATCGCCCCGTCCTTCAGCAGTCGTACGAGGTGGCGCTGCACTTGTGCGTTCCTCGCTCGCGTCCGCTCGTATCTGTCCAACTCGCCCTTGGGCACGTTTTCGAGATGCTCCTTCGCCTTGTCCGCTGCCCCCTTGCTGCCGGTCACTCGGTATCGGTCTCGGTAGTACAGGTACTTCGCGAGCTCAATTCGCCACGAAGCCGCCTCCTTGGTGGCGGTGGGTGCTGTACGCATAATGGTGCTGAAGACGTAGATTGGAAGGTTCGGTCGGTCCGCACGGATGATGCGCAGCAGCTCCAGTCGCTGTTCGGCCTTGTCCTGAGAGACGGAATCCGTGCGCGACGCGACGAGACCACCGTAGCACAGCATGTCCGCAGAGACAATGATCGCACCCACGTCGGATCGGGCGATCTCCTTCAGCCAGACGGCCAGCTCGTCGCACTTCCCGGGTGTGCGAAACACGCCCAACATGTCCTCGGGTGGGGTCAGCACCGACACTCCGGCGATCTGGCCCATCATCGTGGGCATCTGGGTGCACGCCGGGCGGGAGTCCAGCGGCAAGAGTGCAATCCGGCCATGCATCCTCGGCGGTGGCGACTCTTGGACTGGCGTAGCCTGGTGCAGGCAAACGGCGACGATCAGACCGAATACGGACAGCAAGTCACTCTCCTTTGGGCGTGCGATGCATCAGCTCGCGTACCGCGTCCATCGGTGCTAGCGTTCCCGATAACACGCGGTGAATCGCATGGAAAAGCGGCATCTCGACATGATATCGTTCAGACAGTAGCACCGCGGCGTGTGCCGTCGGCACTCCTTCGGCCACCTGCTGCACCTCTCGGATGGCATCTTCCAGCGGGACGCCGCGTCCGACCGCATGGCCCACTCGATAGTTGCGGCTATAGGTGCTGACGGCGGTAGCGAACAGGTCTCCGACGCCTGCCAGCCCCATGAACGTTCTCGGCTCCGCACCCATCGCCTCGCCCAACCTCGCCATCTCGGCAAGCCCCCGTGTTAGCACCGCGGCTTTGGTGTTGTCACGGAAGCCCAACCCGTCGGTCATTCCGCCGCCGATGGCGAGCACGTTCTTGAGCGCGCCGGCAAGCTCGACGCCGACGACGTCTTCGCCCGTGTAAACCCGTAGCGTCGGCGACATGAACAGCGTCTGCAGGTCGGCGGCTAGCCCGCTGACCCGGGAGGCAATCACGGTAGCTGTCGGAAGGCCCGCGGCCAACTCCTTGGCGAGATTGGGACCTGATAGAGCGGCCACCCTAGCCTGCGGTCCGAGAACCTCTAGGGCCAACTCGCTCATCAGCCTTCCTGTAGCGCCTTCGAGACCCTTGGCGGCCATAACCCAAGGAAGATCGCGCAGTCGCGGCACCGCAACGCACCTCTGCAGCACCTCGCGCGCCGCACCACTAGGCACGGCTAGTATCGCAACTCTCGCAGCGTCGGCGGCCTCTTCGAGGTCGTCGAACGCTTGTACGCACTCTGGCAGTGGGTGGCCGGGAAGGTACTTTTCGTTCACCCGCGAGGCTCGCAGGCGTGCAATTTCAGCGCCATCTCGCCCCCACAGAGAGACGGGTACTTCCTTGCGACCGAGCACTAGGGCCAGAGCCGTTCCCCAGCTTCCTGCTCCGACAATCACCGCCTCACTCAAGCAAATCGATCCCTTTCTCGCGTCGCCTGCCCGTCAGCACAGGCGCGAGCGCAAGTATACATTCCTACTCCTTTACGGGAAGGGAGGACCGCGCGAACCACGAATAGTGGACGATGGCAAGCGCGGCCCGGCGCCTCCGCGGAGACCCACTCGGCTGCGACCCGCGCCGCGGGTCGCCGTGACCCCCCCCGGGCCGGTATTCGAGGGAGTGAGCTATGCGAATCGGCATCATCACCTTTACCGATGGCCGCAGGCGAGTGGCCGAGCGAGGGAAGGAGTCCACCACACGATTCCAGACCAAGATCGCCGAGTTCTTCCGCAAGGAAGGGCATGAAGTGATCGAAGGCGCGCAGGCCGTCTGGAACTGGAGCACCGCTCGGGACGAGGCCACTCGAATGAACGAGGGTGGCTGCGACGTCGTCGTCTTCAACTATTGTGTCTGGGCGTATCCGGATTTCACGGCACAGGCTGCGCGCGACGTGGACTGCCCCATTCTCTTCGTCGGCAACATCAATCCGTCGTATCCGGGTTGGGTTGCCTTCTTCGCGGCGGCAGGAGCACTCGACGAGATCGGCATCCCATACGGCAGAGCTTTGGGCGACGTGGACGAGCCCGAAGTTGCAGCGGATATTCGGCGATTCTTGGCCATGCACGAGCCTGACCGGATTCATCGCGGAGAGCACGCTGCCGAGCGCTTGAGTGGACTGCGATACGGCGAGTTCGACGGTCCGTCCATGGGAATGTACACAGGTCACATCGACCCCAGCCAGTGGATGGAGGAGTTCGGCGTTCACGTGTTCCATCGGAGCCAGCTCACGCTCGCTTGGCTCGCCGAGAAAATCCCCAATGACCGCGTCGAAGCCGGTCTGCAGTGGCTGGAGCGTCATGCAAAGGAGATACTTTGGGACAACGAGCGGTTGCCGAGGGGCGTTGATGGGCAGCTCGGTCGGCAGGTGCGGCTCTACCTGGCCATCAAAGACTACTGCGCAGAGGAGGGAATAGACTTCCTCGGGCTCACCGGGCAACTCGATTACACGGAGTGGCCGCACGGCATCACGATGGACCTCCCGGAGGCGCTCCTAAACGATACGGCCGACTGGGAGAACCCCCGCAAAAAGCCCATCATCACGGCCACCGAGTGCGACTCGAACGGTGCTCTCACGATGCAACTCCTGCATCACCTTTCGGGGACCCCCGTGCTGTTCGCCGACCTGCGCCACTACCACAAGGAGCAGGGCATCTACGACTTGGTCAACTCCGGCCAACACGCCCCGTGGTTCGCCACTCGAACCGACGAGTTCGCAGAGAACTGGTCCAAAGTACGCCTATTCCCCAGCGACCCGATGTACTTCCCGTGCGGCGGCGCGTCGGTGCAGTTCTATGCCGCACCCGCCGAAAAGGTGACCTTCGCGCGGATCACGCGGGCAAGCGGAACGTATCGAATGCACTTCTTCACGGGTTCGTTCGTGGATTACGGTTGGGAGGAGAATGAGCGGCTCGCGAAGCAGACCAGCTATGAGTGGCCCCATGCGTATGCCAAGTTCGACTGCTCGGAGCGCGACCTGGCGATGCAGTTCTCGTGCAATCACATCCACGCCATCGAAGGAGACTGGCTCGCCGAGTTGGAAGCGGCGTGCCGCTACCTCGGAATCGTGCCGATCGACATGTCCGGGTAGGCTCTCCGTCTCGTGCAGGTTGGTACGTTCGCATTATAGGGAATTCGACTCGAAAGTAAGATCGCATTGGCAAGCGATCCGATACCGGTTTTCTGGGGGATTCGGGCTCAACACGCAAGAAATCGACTCAAAACCATAAACGGCAGCGGCAAGTTTCGCAGGATTCGCGTTAGAATAGATTATCGGTGTAAGGTCCAAAGGTCCTATGGTTTGCTCGCCTGCTGCGAAGACAAATGGTGAACTCGTGAGAGGCTTTAGCCTCATCGAACTTCTCACCGTTGTGGCTATCCTATCCACGCTCGCCGCACTGCTGTTTCCGGTTGTGTCGGCGGCAAAGCGCTCCGGGATGGGATCGTCGTGCCTTTCTAACCTGCGTCAGGCGGGAAGTGCACTGGCGATGTACAGCGACGACCACGCGGGCGTGCTTCCAGAGCACAACTTACTGGCCGAGGCCTTTCAGTACACGTACGCCGAGCAGTTCGTACACCGCTCCTACTGCCTCTGCGCCAGCCGCCCGGCAGTCGACAGATATTGCTGGCTCGACGACATTCACTCCTACTTGCGCCTAACCAACCTGTTTTGCCCGGCTGACCGCGGAGATGATCGCTCCCGTTACTCGACGTCCTACGAGTACAAGCTGGACCTCGCCTATGACGGAGACCTTGCACGGTTGATCGTTCCTTCGAAGGTGGCGGTGCTCTGGGAGCAGTGGGCATTCCATCAAGCCGGGCGAGAGAGCTCGCGCGATGATCGGGCAACCTTGAACGTGCTGTTCGCAGACGGCAGCACCAAGTACAAGAAACTGTCCCGCACTACGACCGCGGTGTTCGGTGATGGGCCAGACCTGATGTTCCTGTTCCCCGGCGTCGGCGAGGACCGTGCCTACGAGGGCGAGGACTTCGTAGACTAGCGCCCGCGCCTAGACCACTTCGACACCCTTCGCACGATCGCATCCGCGTGCTCCACATCGTTCGCCCAAGTGCAGAGCATCACGCCTTCAGGATCGAGAGCCTCGAAAAACGGATCGAGGTCGTCCGGCTCCGCCGAGATGTGGATGTTCTTCCCGGCGGCCAGTACGCGGCGATACACATCCATCCACTTGGATGCCGGCCCGTTGCCGGCGCCATACACGAACTCCAAAGCGTCCAGCTTCGGAATCTCCAGGATCGCGTCCAAGAGGTGAAGCGCTCCGGGACCGTCCAGGTGGTACACCGAACGGTCTAGCCACTCGACCTCCTCCACGATCTCTTGCAGGAAGAAATCGCGAAACATCCTCTCCGACACCATGCACGAGAAGTCGGCGGATGGGATGTAGTAGCGGCCTCGCGCGAACAGCGGGTGCCAACTCACAGCGATCTCTTGTCCCGCCTCCTTCAGGATGGTCTCCTGCAGGCCGTACATCTCGTAGAATGCAGGCCGGATGCGGTCCATCAACTGGTGCACATGCTCGGGAGCCTCGACGAGATCCACACAGAGCTGCTGCGGGTCTCGGAGGGATGCCGCTAGGTCCGCGCCGGGATGCAGGTCGGTGATGCCGACGAGGAACTTGCCGCGTCCGACGTCCAGCCCCAGCCGCGTCATCTCCAGGATCTTCTGGATGTAGGGATTGAACTGGTTGAAGCTCAGGCGGTCGAGCCCATCCCAATCGCGCAGGACCGGTACGGACCAGGAGGTGTCCTCACCGAACTCCAACTCAGCGCCGTACGCTGCCGCAAGCAGTTCAGGCCCGAGGTTGGGAACGAAAGTCGGTAACGTCTCGCCGCACCAATAAGTCGAAGCGACCCAGGCCTCGGCGCATCGCACCGCGTACTCCGCGTCCATCCATCGCTCGCGCAAAGAGGCGTGGCGGCTCTCGGGTGCGGTGACCTGCCGTGGCTTGGGCGCCCGGACTTGGACGGCAGGCCGGTCGAGGATTGCACCCTCCCACCAGGCTTCCATGCGGCAGATAGCCATCCCAGCGTCGGGTTTTGACTCCAGAACGAACTCTGACATCGTGCTCAGGATTCGCTGCCGGCGCCATGATCCTCTGGAGATAGGGACCCGGCAATAGGCTGAGTCTGCCTAGGACCCGAAGACTCCGACGATCCTTAGCGGCACGAAGTGTGCTATGATGAGACTGGCGCTTTGTGCATAATGACGCAATCGGTGAGAGCAGCGCCGGAACCTTCTGGAGGGGAACAAAATGCCGAGAAAGATTACCGAAGAGTGCATCGCTTGCGGGGTGTGCGAGCCCGAGTGCCCGAACGGAGCCATCTCGGAAGGCACCGACACGTACGTCGTTGACCCGAATAAGTGCACGGACTGCGCCGGCGAACCGGACGGCCCGAAGTGCGAGGCCGTCTGCCCGAACGATGCCATCGTAGCCGCAAGCTAGGGCACTGCTACACATTTTGGGGGGAGACAGCGCCCGACTCTCCGGGCAAGAGCCGAGCGTGCGGGCTTGTCTGAGTTTCCTGGAATCCCCGCCTTCGCGGGAACGACAATTACTGGCGCTCCTCCGCAACGGGTTGCCGTTCCCGCGGAGGGACCCGTTGAAAAAGCCCCTATGCCCTGGCTCGCGTCCCGCGGCTGCGAGCGCTACTTCGGCGTAGGGGTGGCCTGCACCGACTGCACTTCGGATGCGTCCGCTACACCGTCGGGTGATGGTTCCGTGGTCCTCGGTGTTCGCCGCGGTCGCCACACCGAAGCGAGGACGGACACCGTGAGCACCGCGCACACCACGATCAGCGACGCTTCGGTCGGAATCTCATAGGGCGACTCCGCTAAGAGCATTTTCACGCCCACGAACACCAAAATGAGCGACAGGCCGTAGTGCAGGTAATGGAACATGTCCATCACCCCGGCCATCGCGAAGTAAAGCGCGCGGAGACCGAGGATGGCAAAGACGTTCGACGTGTACACGATGAAGGGGTCGCGGGTGATGGCCAGGATGGCGGGGATGGAATCGATCGCGAAAACCACGTCGCTCACCTCGACGAAAATGAGCGTGACGAGTAAGGGCGTGGCGAACAGCTTGCCCGATTGGCGGACCAAGAACCTAGCCCCGTGATACTGGTTCGTTATGGGTAGGAGGCGGCGAGTCAACTTGATGACCACGTTCCCCTCGATGTCGGCCTTCTTGTCCTTCTCGAATGCCATGCGGATGCCGGTAGCGATCAGCAGGACGCCGAACACGTAAACCATCCAGGCAAACCGGTTTAGCAGCGAGATGCCCGCAAGAATCATCAGGATCCTCAGCACCACCGCGCCGAACACTCCCCAGAACAGCACACGGTGCTGGTACTTCGCAGGAACCTGGAAGTAGCGGAAGACGACGAGAAACACGAAGACGTTGTCTATCGAGAGGGAACGCTCGATCACGTAGCCCGTGAGGAACTCGATGGCTGGGCCGTGGCCCTTCCACAGGTAGATGCCGACGTTGAAGGCCAAAGCGATAAGGACCCACACGCCACTCCATATCAGCGCCTCCTTCACCTTGACCTCGTGGGCATGGCGGTGAAGAACGCCTAGGTCCAGATAAAGCAGAGACAGGATGATGGCGGCGAAGATGAGCCAACCAATCAATTCGGGCGACAGCGCGGATACCTCCAAGACGACATGCAGCCCAGAGTCTAACGCAAAAGGGCGGGTCACTGCCCAGATGGCGGGACCCACCCCGTAAAGTGAATTGTGGAAGCTACGACCTGTGACCGGCTTCCATGGCCCGGAGCCGCGCGATCCGCTGTTCGGTCGGTGGGTGCGTCCGGAACAGATTGAGCATGGCGGAGCCCACACCGCCGAACGGATTGACAATGAACAGGTGCGCCGCGCTCGGCACGGTCTCCGCGGGCATGAGCCTGGCCGACCGCTCCAGGTTCGCCAACGCGCTCGCCAGCCCAGTCGGAGAGCCTGCAAGCCTCGCGCCAGTGGCATCGGCCTCGAACTCCCGTGCCCGCGAGATGGCGAGCTGGACCAGCGTTGCGGCAATCGGTGCAACGATGAGCGCCAGAAGCAGAGCCAAGCCGCCCCCGTTGCGGTCATCCCGCCCCGAGAAGATGAGAGCCCATCGGCCCACATAAGACAGCATCATCACCGCGCCCGCAATGGTCGCGACGATAGTCATGGTGAGAGTGTCGCGGTGTTTGATGTGGGCGACCTCGTGGGCGATCACGCCCTCGACCTCATGCGGCTGGAGACTGCGCAGCAGACCCTCGGTCACGGCTACGGCTGCGTGGTGGGGGTTCCTACCGGTGGCAAACGCGTTCGGCTGCTGCTCCGGTAGGATGTACAGCCGCGGAGTCGGGATTCCGGCCCGGGCACAGATTCGGTCCAGCATCGCGTAGAGCTCAGGAGCGTCAGCCCTGCTCACTGGTCGCGCACGGTGAATGCTCAGCACGATCCGATCGCTGAACCAGTAGCTGCCGAAGTTGAGGGCCATCGCCACGGCGAAGGCCACCAGGACCCCGCTCATTCCGCCGACCAGGCTGCCGATCCACATCAGCAGCGCGGTCAGCACCACCAACAGAACACCAACCTTCAGAGTGTTCACATTCTCCTCCTGATCGGAACTACGTCCCACGTACCGCGCGGGTTCGCACCCCTACCCGCTAACACTGGGGCCGATCCGAATCTTACGTTCCAATGGTGCTTTCCTTCGATCTTATCTGACTGCTGGACGAGGAATCTCGCTCTAGCGTTCGATGTAAAGGGTTCGCACGCCCCACGCCGGTACCGTGATCTCGCCGGAGGATGGGCCCATGGGCATCTCGCACGCGTCCGTCGTCCACACGCCGCGCGCCCGTCCGTCCTTCCAGAGGATTCTCACCTTCTCGTCTTGTCCCGACGCAGCGTACAATCGCAGGATCCACCCCCTGCCGATGTCGCTCGGTTTGAGGGCCGTTACGATCGTCCCCTCCGCCTGGACTCCGAAGGGCAGAGAGAGACGCTTGCCCGGAGCCGCGGGCGCAACAATCAGCGGGCTGCTTGCTTCGACACCGAAGCGCGTTGCGGCGGCGGAGTCGTAGGCGTCATGGGCGCGAAGCGAGTAGCGGAATGTGACTTCTCCTTCCTGGTCTGCCCGATAATTCGTGTGCCAGTGGTTGTTCATCACCCACGAGTAGATCGTCTGCGTCGGTGTCAGCTTCTCGAGCCACGCTTCCGGATTGGTCTGGCTCCCGATCAGATTCCCCCACAGGCCGCCGAGCTCGATCAGCGGGGCGTCGGAGGTCGTTAACGTGATGCCGTGCGAGGTATTCGACACGTCTACCCAGCGCTGCACGCTGAGGAAGTTCTTGTTAGCACCCGGAAGCTGAACCGTCTCCGGCGTCACGACGGCCCATGCCGTGTCGAAGCGTACTTGCCCACCTTCGACCGAGAAAGGGAATGCGAAGTGCACGCCCTCCTTCTCGCGCACCGGTCGCTTCCAGACCTTGTTCATGATGTCCACGCGGTCCATGCCCGCCATTACACGCACTTCTCGCACCAGGTACCTGGCTCCGGGCGCGGCTGAGATGACGCGCAATGTGGCAACCAGTGGGCCGCGCTCGACCACCTCGATCTTGGGAGTGCCGGAGGTGCTCGCACCCTCGATATCTGCTCCTCGAACGTACAGGTATTGGTTGAAACGATACGGCTGTGAGCCGTCCACCAGCTCCCGTCCGTCTTCAATCCGCAGGATGCTGGCAATGTCTCCGGTGACTTCGTCCAAGGTGACACGGTAGGTGTCGTTCTGGACGGAGAGACCCTCGGCGGTAGCAGTCTGCGCCACGTAAGGCTCGCCCGCTACGACTCGGAAGCGCTTCGCACCTAAGGCCGGCACGTCCGAGGCGATGAACACCAGCTCGCCGCTCGAAAGGCGCTGGGAGGGAACTGGCTTGCCATCGGCATCTTCCACGCGGTCCCTCGCGAGCGACCAGTCGCGAGGGAGTGATACGAGATCCGTGCGTGCCCAGGACGAGGTATTGAACACATCGATCTCACGCCGGTCGTTACCATCCCTTTCACTAAGCGCCTGGCTCAGCAAACGACGAGACTGCTCGTCCGCGTCCAGCGCAAACCGCTGCTTCGTCTCCCACTGCTTTCGCACGAAGTCACTGTCAGGATCCCACACGCTGGAGTGCGCCCCCCACGTGTGTTCGGTGTATAGTAGTACATTGCGCCACGCATCCAGGAAGTCGTGGGAAGGGTACTTGTCCGGGTCGAGCATCGCCCACAGCGTCTCGGCTTGCACTAACCGGTCGGCGGAGGCCCGGTTGAGAGCGGTCTCACGTGCGCTGGATGCCGCACCCTCCTCCCAGTAAGGCGAATAGTCACCGCTGATGTGGGGTACCCGGCTCCCATGCCGACGCTCGAATGCACGCATCGCTTCGGAGGTGGTGGCAATCACCAGCCTAGGCGACTCATACATCTCGTTCCAGCGGCGTACGGCATCGGGGAGATCGGGGTCAATCGGTGAGTTGTCGGCTAAAGCCCACGTTATCAGTAGCATGTCATAAGGGAATTGCTCCCGCTCGAGGGCCGACAGCTTCTCAAACAGCCACGGCTCGAGGAAGTGCTTCATCGGGTCGTGGCTACGGATGGGCTCGGGTGGCGTGTCCACGTTGGAGTACCCCCACCCGTTGGGTCCCGTCTTCAGAAAAGTCCCGAGCGAATAGGGTTCCGTCTGCCAAACCAGCACCTCTTCTTTGCCGGAGGGCGACACCCAGTAGAAGGGCTTGTTCTCCCACGCTACCCTAACACGTCCTATGCGATCCGAGTTGTTAGGTGCTAAGAGCAGGTACCGGATACCCGCGTGTGCCATTGCGGTTACCATGCCCCAGCTCGCGCCGGGCACGTCCACCAGCATCGCTGCATCCGAATGAGGCACGCTCCTCGGGCCAGGCATACGGGACATGCGGAAGCTCCTCAGCAGCTCCTCGGGCCGAGCCAGACCGGAGAGCAGATGGGCATAGGAGGCGTCGGGGTGGATGGACCCGTTCCATAGCCACGGCGCGATCTCCTGCCACTCCGAGTCGCCGGTCGTGTGAAGCAGGTCGTCCAGCGCCCAAAAGGTCTCGCAGTTCCATCGGAAGCGCGCGCCTTCGGGATAATTGCTCGTAGCCTTTGCCAGCAGGGCCGCGTCTAATATGTTCTTCTGATGGGTCTTCAGTGCAACACTTTGGTGGCTCGTATAACCGACGTCCACGTGGGAGTGGGGAAGAATGTACACGTCCCATTGGCGGACTGGCTCGATGTCGGCCTGTTGGTCGGCTGCCATGCCCGACTCCGTTCGGATCTCGATGCCCACTGTGCGTGGAGATGCTGCCGCGGAGATCATCGCCCGCAGCGTCTGCGCCCCCGAGTGGATGTCG
The DNA here is from genome assembly GCA_039961735.1 of Fimbriimonadia bacterium. Taxonomy (NCBI): domain Bacteria; kingdom Bacillati; phylum Armatimonadota; class Fimbriimonadia; species Fimbriimonadia bacterium. The sequence goes on along the minus strand of JABRVX010000031.1, from coordinate 34,324 downwards.
GCCGTCATGGGAGTCGCTCCGTCCACCGAGATGTATGCTTTGGTAGGCTCGCCACGATAGGTCACTCGCACCGCCACCTGTTGGCGTGGCCCTTCCGGCGTTCTATAGATGACCGCTCGGGTCGGCAGGACTTCCACACTTAGGTGGGGAGTCACCTGCTTCAGCGTCGTCCCATCGGGTGCCTCCATTCGCAAACTGTCATATACCACCCAACTCCCCTTAGCGTTCGTGATCGTCAGCACGTTGTCGCCCTCCGTCAGGTGCTCGTGCGGTAGCCTGACCTCGGACACGAACGACTTGCCGCGCCCGAAATCCCCTTCCAATGCGCGCTCGTCACCCGATCCGTGTGGCGTCTGAACATCGGCTATGCGCACGCCGTTGAGATCCACCAGCAACTGCGGGGGCACAGATCCGTGCGTGTCGAGCAGGTCCAGTACCAGAGTGCAATCGAGGGCCGGCCTCGCTTCGAGCCCAAACCAGACCGTGAAGGTGTGGCTGGTACTACCTGCCCAAGCATCCGAGGGGCCTGGGTGCACATAAGGCCAGTCACGTTCTGGGCGGGAGGTACCCACTACGTAGTAGGCATCGCCTGAGAACTCCCTATAGGCCGAGGGGGCATGTGCTAGCCCCATGGAAGTGTCGTCCGAAACGCCGATACTCCAAAGTGCAGGTACTACTACCATCGCTGCTATCAGTTCCATCAATCCCATGCTGTCGGCTCAAAGTGGTCCATTGGGGCACTCGGCTGTATGCTCCGACAGGCTCGACATCACGGAGGAGGAACTCGGGGCACTCGCGTGAAAACGCTTCGCACACCTATCCAGCCCTACCAAGATCGCCGGGTTCTGTCTAAAAGAGCCCCAACCAGGTACACCTACGATTGTCGGATCAGGACCTTTGCGGTTAGCATTTGCCATAGCCCGCTACCTGTGCCTCTGTTTGACCTGGGTGGACCGACGATGCGGAGTTGGACTTGTTTGCCACGCAGGTTAGTAAGGAGAGAGTACCGCGCGGAGCCGCGTATCGCCCCGCAATCCCCTCCTTGGCCGATCCGCGCCCTCGTGTGTGTCCATGCCGTCCCCGTCGGTCCACCCTCTTTCGCCAAGCCTTCAGAGAGCGGGGAGGTCCGCAGTCCTACGAAGGGCGCCGTGATGCGCTCTGCGCATCGCAAGAGGCAACGACGCCACTCTAACCGCCCAACGGGGCCGCCCTGGCTTGAGCGGCCCCGTTACCACAACCTGCTACTCGCCGGTCTCGGCGCCGGTCCACCAAGCCGAGTAGTTCGGCGGCTCCTTCGTCACCCACACGTCGTGTACGTGGCTCTCGCGAAGGCCCGCGTTGGTGATCCGGGTGAACACGGCGCGCTCTCTCAGTTCGTTCAAGTCCCTGGCCCCCACGTATCCCATGCCGGAGCGGATGCCGCCCGCGAGTTGCGCGATAGTCTCGGACATAGGGCCGCGGTAGGGCACTCGGCCCTCCACACCCTCCGGTACGATCTTTCCGCCGGCCGTCTGTCCGTAGCGGTCCATGCCGCCTTGCCGCATGGCTCCGATCGAGCCCATGCCGCGATACACCTTGTACGCTCTGTTGCGGTACATCTCGATCTCGCCCGGCGATTCGTCGCAACCGGCGAGCATGTTGCCCAGCATGACGCTGGACGCACCCGCCGCTAGGCTCTTCACGATGTCGCCGCTGGAGCGCACGCCTCCGTCTGCGATGATGGGCACGCCCAGCTTGGCCGCGGCCTCCGCGCATTCCAGCAACGCCGAAAGCTGTGGTACCCCCACGCCCGCCACGATGCGCGTAGTGCAGATGGAGCCGGCGCCGATCCCGACTCGTATCGCGTCGGCGCCCCGTTCGATTAGTGCGTGCGTTGCCTCTCCGGTTGCCACGTTCCCGCCGATGACCAGCATGTCCGGCAGCGCGCGCTTGATTGCGGCGACTGCATCCAGGACGCCGCGCGAGTGCCCGTGCGCGGCGTCCACTACGATGAAGTCCACTCCCGCCTCTGCCAGCGCGCGCGCCCGCTCGACGGGTGCCGACATCGGCCCGACCGCAGCCCCCACGCACAACCGCCCCTTCGCGTCCTTCGTCGCATTCGGGAATTGCCGCAGCTTCAACAGGTCCTTGATGGTGATCAGCCCGCATAGCCGGAACGACTCGTCCACGATGGGCAGCTTCTCGATACGGTGCTCCTGCAGCATCTGCTGAGCCTGCTCCAGAGTGGTGCCTACGGGTGCGGTGATCAGGTTCTCGGTGGTCATGCGCGAGCGGATGGGCCCGCTGAAGTCGGTCTCGAAGCGAATGTCGCGGTTGGTCAGAATGCCGACCAACCTGCCGCTCTCGTCGGTCACGGGCACGCCGGAGATGTGATAGCGCTCCATCATCTCCTTGGCCTCTCGCAGTGGCTGGTCGGGAGAGAGATGGAACGGGTCAACGATGACGCCCGACTCCGAACGCTTCACCCGGTCCACCTCTTGGGCTTGCACGTCGGGCGGAAGATTACGGTGAATGACCCCCACGCCCCCCTCTCGTGCCAGGGCGATGGCCATGCGGCTCTCGGTCACGGTGTCCATCGGGCTGCTGACGATCGGGAGGTGCAAGCGGATGCTTCCGGCAAGAGTCGTCGCCGTGCTGACTTCGCTAGGAAGCACCTCGGTGTCTCGAGGTTGAAGAAGTACGTCGTCGAAGCTTAGGCCGAGCGGGAAATCCCTAGCCACGAGGCCCTCCAGGCTTTTCATCACATTGTAGCCCCCGAGCCCCGCACGGATCAATCAGGGGTGCCGGCCCACCGGGCCCCTTTTCGGTTTGGTCCGTGGTTCTTGCATCGTGGTTCCGGCGTCCCGCCGGTCAGAATCCGAATCGCCGAGACGGCGAAACCACGGACGCAAGGGTTGCGAGCGGTACACTTGCCGCCATGCTCACGAGATGCGACTGGTGCGCAGGCGACCCTCTGATGGAGGACTACCACGACAACGAGTGGGGAGTCCGAAGCGACGACGACACCGCCCTCTTCGAGCTCCTTACCCTCGAGGTGTTCCAGGCCGGCCTGAGCTGGCGCTCCGTGCTGGTGCGCCGCGAGGCGTTCCGCAGGGCGTTCGAGGGCTTCGACATCGAGCGGGTGGCCACCTTCGGTCCCTCGGACGTCGAGCGGCTGATGGCCGACGCGGGCATCATCCGCAATCGCAAGAAGATCGAGTCCACTATCGAGAACGCAAGGATCATCCGAGACCTGGCGAGGGAGAGCGGCTCCTTCGCCGGCTGGCTGGACAGCCTGCCGAACAGCGACCTGGCCAACTATCAGAAGGTGTTTCGCAAAACCTTCCGATTCTGCGGACCCGAGATAACGCGAATGTTCGTGATGGGTTGCGGACGGGTTCCGCCCCCGCACGACCCCCACTGCCAGACGGGCGCACGGTAGAATCCCACTGAACCGCAGGAGGTCGACGATGACCGTCACGCAATCCGAGATGCTTCGCGAGATACTGGCCGCCGAGAGACCCATTCACGTCCGCAGCCCGCGCGGCACTGCGCGGAACGCCCGCGGGTGGGTGCAAGAGGCCGCCCTCCGCATGCTGCTGAATAACCTGGACCCCGAGGTGGCCGAGCGCCCCCTGGACCTGGTGGTGTACGGCGGCATCGGCAAAGCAGCGCGCAACTGGGACTGTCTGCGTCACATCGTTCGTTGCCTGCTCGACCTCGGGGACGAAGAGACTCTGCTAGTGCAGTCCGGCAAGCCCGTGGGTGTGCTCTCTAGCCACCCTGATGCGCCTCGCGTGCTCATAGCTAACAGCTTGTTAGTGCCCGCATGGGCGACGTGGGAGGTGTTCCGCGAGCTGGACCGCAAGGGCCTGATCATGTATGGACAGATGACTGCGGGCTCGTGGATCTATATCGGCTCGCAGGGCATTCTGCAAGGAACCTATGAGACATTCGCAGAACTCGCACGCAAGCACTTCGGCGGCTCGCTGGCAGGTCGGTTAGTACTAACGGCGGGACTCGGCGGGATGGGTGGAGCGCAGCCCCTGGCCGTCACTATGAACGGGGGCGTGGCACTATGTGTAGAGGTGGACCCCGCGCGCATTGAGCGGCGTATTCAGACGCGATACTGCGACGTGTGGACCGACAACCTGGATCGAGCGCTCACGTGGGTGCGGGATGCGGTCGAGCGCAAGGTAGCGAAGTCTATCGCGCTGCTAGGCAACGCAGCCGAAGTGCACCCCATGCTGCTCCAGTCTGGCGTGATACCGGACGCGGTGACCGACCAGACCTCGGCCCACGATCCGCTCAACGGTTACATCGCGGCAGGTTACACTTTGGAGCAGGCAGCACTGGCTCGGAAAGAAACACCCGAGCGTTACCTCGAGGACGTCTATGGCTCCATCTGCACTCACGTTCGCACGATGCTGGAGTTCCAACAGCGCGGCTCCGTGGTCTTCGACTACGGCAACAACATTAGGCAAGTCGCAAAGGACCACGGTGTGGACCGTGCTTTCGACTTCCCTGGCTTCGTTCCCGCTTTCATCCGTCCGCTCTTCTGTGTAGGCAAAGGGCCCTTCCGTTGGGCAGCGCTCTCCGGCGATCCAAACGACATTGCAGCGATAGACGACGCGATCCTCCAGCACTTCGCACAGGATGAGGCGCTCTGCAGGTGGATCCGCATGGCAGCGGACAAAGTGAGCTACCAAGGCCTGCCCGCGCGCATCTGTTGGCTCGGCTACGGTGATCGAAAGAAGCTGGGGCTCATCATCAATGACCTCGTCGCATCGGGGCGTGTGACTGCGCCGGTGGTTATAGGGCGGGATCACCTGGACACCGGTAGCGTAGCTTCGCCGAACCGCGAAACCGAAGGGATGAAGGACGGCTCGGACGTGGTTGCCGACTGGGTGGCGCTCAACGCACTCATCAACGCAGTCGGCGGCGCGAGCTGGGTGTCCGTGCACCACGGCGGTGGAGTCGGCATGGGGTACTCGCTCCATGCCGGAATGGTGATCGTGGCAGACGGCACTCCCGATGCAGCACGCCGCCTCAGCCGTGTGCTGGACACCGACCCAGGCCTCGGCATTCTGCGTCACGCCGATGCGGGATACGAGGAGGCGATTGCCGTGGCCGAGAAGCACGGACTGCGCATCCCAATGCGAGAAGACATCGAGTGAATGACGGCAACCTGCTTCTGACCGAGATCGGCGAGCTCTGGACCTGCGCGGGCCCCAGGCCCCTCAGGGGCGCGGCGCTCTCCGGACTAACCGAATCCGACGCAGATGCGATCGCCATAGCGCGCGGCAAGGTCGTCGCCGTAGGGCGCACCGAGGAGATGCGGAACCGCTTCGACTTTCCTGAGTTCTCCGTAGGCAAGAGACTCGTTACACCGGGTCTGATTGATCCACACACCCATACCGTGTTCGCCGGTCACAGGGGTGACGAGTTCGCGATGCGCTGCGCAGGCGCAAGCTATGCCCAGATCGCCGCGGCGGGCGGCGGTATTCGAAGAACGGTCGAGCAGACGCGCCGTGCGCCCTTCGAGGAACTACTGGAAACCGCGCGCGACCGGCTCGAGGTGATGGTCATGACCGGCACCACCACCGTGGAAGTCAAGACCGGCTACGGGTTGAACCGCGATGCCGAAATGAAGATGCTGGACGTGATCTACTCGCTCTCCAATGAGTCTCCAGTTGAGGTGATCCCCACCTTCATGGGTGCCCACATGCCCGATCCCGACCGAGACGCGGATAGTTATGTAAAGGATTTGGCTGAAAACTTGATTCCATTGGCGGCTCAACATCCGGCGGCTCCCCGCTTCAACGATGTGTTTTGCGACGAAGGCGCGTTCGACCTGGCACAGACGCGCGCCATTCTCGAGGCCGGACAGCAATACTTCCTCCAGCCAAAGGTGCACGCCGAGGAGTTCGCGCACACCGGGGCCGCTCGTCTCGCCGTGGATATGGGTGCGGCCAGCGCCGAGCACCTGCTGCAGGCGACGGACGACGATATCGAGGCGCTGGCCGCCTCCAACACCGCCGCCGTGCTGCTTCCCGGCACGTGCTTCTACTTGAACCTGCCCCACTCGGCGCCCGCCCGCAAGATGATCGAGGCGGGGTGCATCGTCGCGCTCGGCTCCGACTTCAACCCAGGTTCCTGCAACATCTCATCCATGCACTTCATCATGGGTCTTGCCTGCCTCCGCATGAGCCTGACGCCAGCGGAGGCGTTGGGCGCCGCAACCGTGAACGCAGCCGCGGCCATCGGGCTGGAGGCCACCCACGGCCAGCTCGCCCCAGGCTACTGGGGGGACGCTGTCGTGTGGGAGTGCAACAGTCTGAACGATCTCATGGCCAGGTTCGCCCGACCGATCCCCGCCATGGTGATTAAGCGCGGTAACTTCGTGTTTCCCGATCCGCAAAGCGTGCAAGCGTTCACCGGCTCGCGGCAATCCCGGTAGCGTACTGCTGACACATCAGCGCCGCCAGGCGCACCGCCGTTCCATCGTCGAGGGGCGGAGCGACCTCGTAAATGCCCAGCGTGCGAATCCTCTTGTCACGCCCACTGAGGAAGGCAATCGCCGAAGCATCCGCCGCCGAGAGTCCCACCGGACTGGGCGCACTTACGCCGTGCGCATCGGACATTCGGACTGCATCCATGTCGAAACTAACACCGATAGAGTGCGCCCACTTGCCTAGCGAATCGAGCGACTTCGCGAACGCCTGTATATGGCCTGTCGGTCCGGACTCCTCTAACATCACGATGGTGGCGCCACGCTGTTCCAAATAACGCCTGTGAGCGTTCGATGTCGCGTGATACTGCACTCCGAACGAGACCATCTCGTGCCCGCGAAAACGTTCGTCACCCTTCTCCAGCAGCCTCCAGAACGCAGTGCCGCTGGTAATCCCGTCCACCACGGGGCGCACGTCGAAGTGCGCGTCTACGTTGATGATCCCCACACGCTTCTGATGCTTGCAGCAGTCAATCAATCCGGCGAAATGTGGATAGGCGATGTCATGCCCGCCCCCCAGCAGAAGGACGCGTGCCGAGGTGTTGGCAAACAGCCACTTCACGATGGCCTCGACCCGTGTATGCGTCTCCTCGATGGTATCCAGCAGCCGGACGTCGCCCACGTCGGCAATGTGGAAGCGCCCGAGTTGGTTCTTGTCGCCTAGTGTCATGCGGAACCACGCCCGCCGGATCTCGGACGGCCCACGGTTGGCACCGGGACGACCTCCGATAGCTACCACGGCTCGATCGTCGGGCACGCCTATCACCACCAGGTCCGTCTCGTGATCTCCTAGCTGCTCCAAGGTGCTAACGCGAACGACTTCGCCGATCCGCCAATCGTCTTCGTCCTGCCTTCCATACAGAAGCGCCGGCGATATGGGCTGTAAGCCCTGCTGCAAGGTGCCAACGGTCATGCCAGTTCTCCCATCCTCTCTTCTACGTATCTCGCCAACTCGCCCCTGCGCACGGCCCTGCTGACACGCTCGATGTCTTCGCTCGGGGAGCGGTCTCCCGGTAGGTGTGGGGCAATGGATTCTACGGCCGACTGAGCTGCTGCGGTGCCACTGCCGGGTTGGGTGCCACGCTCCTCCACTCGCATGCGCACGGCCCTCGCCCCCGCCAGCAACTCGACCGCAATGATGCTCGACAGGTTGCCGATCACGCTATCGAGACGTCTGGCAGAGGTCGCCCCCATCGAGACGTGATCCTCTTGGTTGGCTCCAGTGGGGATCGTGTCCGCCGAAGGGGGGAACGCGAGCGACTTGTTTTCCGAAGCCAGCGCGGCGGCCGTGTAGTGCGCGAGCATCAGCCCCGACTCCACCCCGGGGTCCGACGCCAAGAAAGCGGACAGACCCCTGGACAACGCAGGATTGAGCAGGCGCTCCGTGCGTCTCTCCGAGATGTTGCCCAGCTCGACTAAACCGAGCGTGAGATAGTCGAGAGCCAGCGCGCAGGGCTCCCCGTGGAAGTTGCCTGCCGACACGAACTGCCCCCCGACCCAAACCGGGTTGTCGGTCACCGCGTTCATCTCGACTTCCAGCACCTGTACAGCATGCATCCACGCCTGTCGCACTGCGCCGTGTACTTGCGGCACGCACCGCACGCTGTAAGCGTCCTGAACCTCACCGCAATTCTCGTGCGAGCGCATCAGGCCGCTGCCTTCGACCAGCCTTCGCACGTTGGCCGCCGTCTGCAGCGCACCGGGATGCGGACGTAACATTAGGACCTCTTCCGAGTACGGTCGGATGGAACTGAGCGAGGCCTCCACATGCAGCGCCGCAGCGATATCCGCCGACTTGATCACGTCGGCAGCCTCAACGGCCGCGAGCGCCCCGACGGCGGTAAGGAAGTGCGTGCCGTTGACCAGCGAGAGCCCGTCCTTGGGGCCGAGAGTAACGGGACTGAGTCCGGTTTTGGAGAGTGCCTCGTGTACCGGCATCCGCGCGCCGCCGAACTCCACATCGCCTTCGCCCACCAGGCAGAGAGCGACATGCGCGAGCGGCGCGAGGTCCCCACTCGCCCCGAGCGATCCCTGCGAGGGCACGATTGGGTGAATCGAATTGTTCAAAAAATCAACGATAAGTTGCACAATGCTCGGATTGATGCCCGAGTTGCCGTGGGCAAGGCAGTTGATGAGTAGCGCCATCGCTCCACGCACCTGCCCGGAAGAGAAGAGCGGACCGACTCCCGCGGCATGACTGCGGACAAGGTTCAGTTGGAGCTCGGCAAGCCGCGCTGCGTCCACGCGCCGATCCCGGAGTGGCCCGAAGCCCGTGTTCACGCCGTACACGGCTTCCGAACCGCCTGCCGCCTGAATCACCGCCGCTCGCGCAGCCGCGAGTCGCTCCAGCGTGACTGCCGATAGGCGCACGTGTCGCCCCTCCACCACCTCGGCTAGGGCACCGAGGGTGAGCCCGGCGCCGTTCAATTCGAGCGGCTCGGCCGAAGCGTGAGACATGCGGCTTAAGTTCACCGCGTTGCCGCACACGTCCTGCATCCAAAAGCACGACCAGAACGGCCCCTCGCACGAGGCGAGGGGCCGGATGGAGGAGCCGGTAGGGCAGGGACCGGGACTATGACACTACTCGCGCGCCTAAGCCCGAGCGGATACGGCTCCTCGAAGGTAAAGAACACGGCGCACCGAGCAAGGACGTGGTGCAAGTTGCACCGGAAGACTCCCACTCCCATTCTAACGCAGGCTCTCGTGCCGGGCAAGAAGCTTATTCGCAGTTCCGGCATTCTTACCGGACAGGTCGGCGATGGGAGAAAAGCACGAACAGCAGAACGCCCGCGAAGAGCCCTTTGAAGCCGTGTCGGTACAACGCGAAGCTCCACGGTTGGCAGAGGGCTACGATGCCCACTACGATCAACGCGAGTGCAAGCGCCTCCATCCACTGAGCGAATCGTCCGCTGAGCATCTCTAGAACAACGCCTCTTGGGTAGTAGGGTCGAAGATGTGCGCCCGTTCCAAGTCCACCCGAACATAGATCGGTTGCCCCGTCTTGACCAGGAACGTGGGCGGCGTCCGCGCCTTCAGAAGGTGCCCCGCGAGGCGAACGTCTATGATGTTCTCCGAGCCGAGCGGCTCCACGACGTACACCTCGCCTTGCAGGAACTCCTTCGCCGGCTCGGTGGAAAGAGCAACGTCCTCAGGCCGAGCCCCGAGCACGAGGTTTGCTTCGCGCGGTAGGTCGCGGAAGCGTGATGGCGCGCTCGACAGCGACATTGCCTCGCCGCCCGACAGCGCAATGTGCCCGTCCTCCACGCTGCAGGGGATCATGTTCATCGCGGGGCTGCCGATGAAGCCAGCAACGAACATGTCTCGGGGGTGGTCGTATACCTCGCCTGGCGTCCCGAACTGCAGCAGACGCCCCTCATTGATGACCGCCACGCGGTCGCCCATGGACATCGCTTCCACCTGGTCGTGGGTCACGTACACCGTTGTCGCCTGCTGATCCGCCTGAAGCCGCTTTAGCTCGGTCCGCATCTCCATCCGCAGCTTTGCGTCCAGGTTCGTCAGCGGCTCGTCCATCAGGAACACCTTGGGCCGCCTCACCATCGCTCGACCTATAGCGACTCGCTGCATCTCGCCGCCGGAGATCTTGCTAGGTCGCCGCTCAAGGACCCGTTCAATGCGCAAGATTTTGGCTACTTCTTGCACTCTTCTCGCGATCACGTCCTTCGGCGTTCGCGTGGCCCGCAGTGGGAATGCCAGATTGTCGAAGACCGTGAGGTGTGGGTAAAGTGCATACTGCTGGAAAACGAACGCGATGTCCCTCATGGCGGGCGGCAGATTGGTCACCACGTCGTCGCCGATGCGAATCTCCCCGCCGTCCGGGATCTCGAGACCGGCGATGCAGCGCAGGGTAGTCGTCTTGCCGCATCCCGACGGCCCGAGGAATACCACGAACTCGCCGTCGTTCACCGTCAGCGACAGGTTTCTCACCGCCACCACGTTGTCGAATCTCTTGGTCAGGTTCTCGACCCGAACTTCCGCCATCGCTACCTCTTGATCGCCCCGAACGTGACCCCCCGTAGGAGGTGATTCCGAAGCAGAAACGTGAAGATCGCCACCGGCAGCAGGAACAGCAGCGTACCCGCGGCGATCACGCCCCATTCCAACCCACCCGAGCCGACGCGGGTCTGCAGTCCCGGCGGAGCGGTCAGCGCAGCCCGGCTGGTGAGGAACAGGGCGAAGGCGAACTCGTTCCATGCCGTGATAAAGCAGAATACCGCCGTGGCCGCTATGCCGGGCAGCACCTGAGGCATCGTCACCAGTCGAAAAGCGCGCAGCCGTGAGTACCCATCGAGCAGCGCCGCTTCTTCCAGCTCCGCCGGTATCTCTTCGAAGAACCCCTTCAGAAGCCACACCGCGAACGCCAGGTTGAACACCGTGTACAGCAGGATGAGCCCTATGTGGGTGTCCAACAGACCCAGCGTACGGTACATCAGGTAGATCGGGATGGCGACCACTACGGGTGGCAACATGCGCGTGGATAGGATGAAAAAGAGCCAGTCGCTCTTGCCCTTGATACGGAATCGTGCCAAGGCATAGGCAGCCATCGCGCCCAATCCTACTGCCAGCACCGTGGCGGTCACGCCTACGATCAGGCTGTTGCTCACCTGCTTCACATATGCGGTCATCTCCCTGTTTCGTCCCTCGCCCTGAAACAACAGCTTGTCATATTGGCGCAGCGTCAGCGGCGCGACCAGGCGTGGCGGCTTGGTAACGATATCCTTGTCATTCTTGAAGGATGTGATGCCGATCCAATAGAGAGGGAACAGAAACACGACTAACGCACATGCGATGCCGAAGAACGCAAGCACGTTGCGGATCTTCATTCCACCCACTACTGCTACCACCAAGACGGCTAGCACCGCAACACCAACCACGGGTTGTCGGAACAACACAGCGATTGCGCCGAGCACGGTATCAAGGTTCCACAACACTAGCACACCGAGGATCAGCATCGGCCACGATGCTTCCAGGCGCGCAAACCAGGCGTTGTTCAGAATGCGCTCCGGGATTGACACCAACGGTCGTGCATCCGGTTTGGATTCGCCCCTCGTTCGGTTCAGCATGCGTATGTACAGGTTCGCCAGTCCTATGATCATCAGTAGAACCACGTATGCAAGCGCGCACGCCTTCCCCGTATCGAGTCGCGAAAAGGCGAGGCGCCACAGCTGCATTGCCACGGTCTCGGTCGCACTGCCAGGCCCGCCGCTCGTAAGCACGAAAACGAGATCGAACATCTTGAACGCATCCATCGTTCGGAACAGAAGAGCCACTAACAGCAGCGGCATGATGATGGGCAGTGTTATGTAGCGGAACTTGAACCACCCAGTCGCCCGATCCACCTCTGCGGCCTCGTACAGGTGCCGTGGCACCGAGGAGAGCCCTGCCAGCGAAACCAGCATGATGAACGGCGACCACATCCAAGTGTCCACCGCTACCACCGACCATACTGCGCGCGTGGGGTCCATTAGCCACAGGCTAGGTTCGTATCCCAGCACGCCCGCCACGACGTTGATCAGCCCCCAGTTAGGGTCGAGCAAGAAACGCCAGAACAACCCCACCAACACGGGTGAGAGCATCATAGGCAGCAGGAGTAGTGTGGTGACAAGACCCTTCCCCCGGAACTTCCGGTTCAGCAGAAGCGCAACTCCGAACCCGATCACGAACTGCGCGATGACCGATAGCACCACAATCTGTGCCGTCGTGACGAAGTAGCCCCACATCTCGGGGTCGGTGAACACGGCGCGGTAGTTCTCGCCGCCGATCCACACAGGTGCATCCTGACCCGCCGCGCGGTACTTCGTGAAGCTGAGATACAGCGACCAGAACAGCGGGAACACGTTCATGGCAATGAGCAAGACGAGCGTAGGTGCAAGGAACAGGTTGGCGACCCCTCGGTCGCCCAAGCCCATCCGGAACGCTCGAATCGTCGCCAAGCCCGTCCTACTTCGCTTTCAGGAGATCCGCGTCGACCAATATCTTGCGATGCGCTGTAGCGATGGCGTCCAGTGATTCCTTAGGCGAGAGCTGCCCGGTAATCGCAGCGTGCAGCTTCTCCTGCGACACGTCCAGCATTTCTTGGTAGACCGGGTTGTTCGTGAAGTCCCGCAGGAGCCCGGCCGTATCACTGAATGCCTGATTGTATGGCTTCGCGTTCTTGAAGTCGTCGCTTTGCAGCACTACCACGTTAGCAGTCAGTCCGCCTAGCTGTGCCCACTTCCGCTGCGTCTCCTCCTTCGCAAACCATTGCATGAACTCCTTCGCTTCGCTCTGCCGCTTCGAGTAGGTGGATATGGACATCCCTTGACCACCCAGCGACACCGCGTGTGCGACCTCACCGGGGCTAACGAAGTACCCTGTCACGTCGGCATAGGGGTTGTACTGCTTGTCGGCAAACCCTGGCATGAAGGCGTACCACTCCATCGCCATCACTACCAGGCCTTCCTTGAACGCGTTCTTCGTCTCGTCGAAGTAGTAGTCCTCCGCGCCGATCGGGTTGAAGCGCTTCAAGTCTATGTAGAATTTCAGCGCCTCGACGGCCTTGTTGGAATTGATAGCGCCCACCGGATCGCCCGTGGTCGGGTCGGCCCAATCCGCACCCCAGCACCACAGTATCTGCTGGAAGCCCATCGTCAACGCGTCGTAGCCCTTCGAGTAGTAGGCTGCAACGCCCCACAGGTTCTGCTGCGGGCGGGTGAAGAACTCGGCGATGTCCCGAAGCTGGGTCCAGGTCTTCGGCGGGGCCAGATCATAGCCGTACTTCGCTTTGAACGCTTCCCGCTCCTTCGGGTCCTCGAACTTGTCCTTGCGATACGCGAAGCCGATTGCGTCGAACTCGCAAGGCAGCGCGTAGTATTTGCCAGATCCGGCAGGGTACTCGCCATACAGCTTCAGCGCCTCGGGTGAGATGTCGCGAAGCCGGATTGCCTTCGCCATCCACTCGGTGAGGTCTACGTAGTGGCCTTGCGTCACGGCCTGCCCGAGCCACTGGCTGTCGCCGATGATGATGTCATACTCGGCGCTCTTCCCGGCCCAAACCACGTTGCGGATCTTGTCGCCGAAGTTCTGCCAAGGGATTTGCTCCACTACGACCTTCTTTCCGGTCTCCTCCGTGTACTTCTCGCACAGCTTGGCCAAGGCGTCTGCGGGCTCCCACTTCGCCCAGACGATGACCAGCTCGTCTTCCGCAGATCCCTTCTGGCCTCCACAACCCGCGAAGGTCAATAGCGACAGGGCAGCAAGCAGAAACAATACGTGGCGCATACCGTCCTCCTTGCGCGAGGCGTCTAAGACCGGACCTCGATGCTGAAATCCACGATGTCCAGCGACGGATCGGCAACGTCGCCTCGCGGTTCGATGTTCCCAAAGTACGAGTTGTCGTACGTGGTGTCCTGCGTCACCGAGAGATTCAGGAATCGGTTGATGTCTCCCGCCCCGGCTCCGAGTGCATCCCAGCGTTTGCTGTTCGAGGGCTCGTCCGGATTGGTCGGCAGGTAATCCGTGGCGATGATGTTCACCTGAAGGTGAGTGATATTGGCCGCGTCCGCCGGAGTCGCACTGATCTGCGCAAGGTCGATCTCGAACCGCAGAATGCGGTCGCCGGTTGCTGGAGCCGTGAAGGCGACCGGTGTTCCGAGCAGCACGGCCTGTACCTGCACCCCCGGATCATCGAAACGGTACAGGAAGTATTGCCCAAGCGGCTGTGCCTGAAACGGCCCCAGCGCCACCATATGCGTGTAGCGTCCCGCGGCATACCCGTTGCCCCAAGGCGGCTGAATCACGGGCAGCGGCCCGGTCTGCCCGGCCGGATCGCCTTCGTTGCGAATGAGGAAGAAGTAGTAATACGGGTCCCGAAGGTCGGAGCCGATTCCCAGCCTCGCCTCGCCCGCAAGCGTAATCGTGATTACGAGGCGCTTTGCTCGCGTGCCGTCGGACACGTCCGGAAACCGCGCACAGCCGCTGAAGGCCAGCGCGAATAGACCGCAGGATAGCAGTGCGAACCGGGCGAACATCGTTCTTCGAGTGAGTGGTGCGTGCCTGTCCCGCCTTCAACAACAGAGGGCGGAAACGAGGGCACCTCAGTATACTGCGTTCCCGCGAATCGGCTACACTGGAGTTCAGTCGCGGTACGCGCCGCGAGCGCCTTGGAGGGACGGTTGGAAGTACTACGGATTCGGGGTGGCCTCCGCCTAGAGGGCGAGGTGCAGGTTGCAGGAAGCAAAAACGCGGCACTCGCCCTTCTCGCGGGGAGCATCCTCACGGAAGAGGACATCCTTCTCAGAAACCTGCCGGACGTCCGCGACGTCCGTATCAAGGTTGACCTTCTGCGCGAGATCGGTGTCAAGGCCGATTGGACGGACGATGGCCTGTGGCTCAATGCGAAGCATCTGCGAAGCGGCATCGTGCCACCAGAGGGTTGCCGCAGCATCCGAACCGCTTTCTACCTGCTCGGCCCGCTGCTGGCTCGAGTGGGGGAGTGCGTAGTGCCGCTACCTGGCGGTTGCAACATCGGCGCGAGACCGGTGAACTTCCACGTGCGCGGTCTGAAGACCCTCGGAGCCTCGCTCGTGCTGCGCGAGGGCTGCTATCACGCCAATGCCGAAAAGCTGATCGGCGGCGACATCTACCTCGACTTCCCGAGCGCAGGGGCCACCCAGCACTTGATGACGGCCGCCGTGCTGGCCGAGGGCGCGACATCCATTCACAACTGCGCCATCGAGCCCGAAGTCGTCGCCCTCGCCGACTTCCTCAACAGGCTCGGCGCCAGAATAGACGGCGCGGGAACGAGTACGGTCACTATCGAAGGGGTGAAGCGTCTGGGAGGCGGAGAGTTCCCAGTACCGGCGGACCGGCTACAGGCGGGAACCTACTTGCTTGCCGGCGCGGCTTCTCGAGGCGATGTAACCGTGCGCGCGATGGTGCCCGAGCACCTGCACTCGCTGATCGCCAAACTGCGCGAGGCCGGCGCGCAGGTCACCGAAGGCCACGATTGGCTGCGCGTCAGCCAACCGAACCGCCCGAAAGCCGTGGATGTCCGCACGATGCCCCATCCGGGCTTTCCGACGGACCTCCAGCAGCCCATGTGCGCCTACCTGGCTACCGCAACGGGCACCTCTCTCATCAGTGAGACCATCTATGAGGCTAGGATAGGCCACGTTGCCGAGCTGCGTCGCATGGGGGCCGACATCCGGGTGGACGGCCGCAACATCAGTATAACCGGCGTCGAGCGGCTGACGGGTGCAAAGGTAACGGCAACCGACCTTCGAGCGGGGGCGTCGCTCATTGTCGCCGCTCTGGGTGCCGAAGGGGAAACCGAACTACATAACCTGCAGAACGTAGAACGGGGGTACGAGCACGTGGATACCATCCTCGGCTCGCTCGGAGCCGACATCGAGCGTGCCACCGTGCCCGACCCCATGGACGTGGTCGCCAAATGAACCTCGTGCCCGAACTCGGCATTGATCTCGGCACGGCCAATATCCTCGTGTACCAGCGCGGAAAGGGCATCGTGCTGCGCGAACCGACCGTGGTCGCCATCGGCATGCCGTCCCGCAAGGTCGTGGCCGTAGGCGAAGAGGCCAGACTCATGCTGGGGCGCACTCCGGGCAACATCACCGCAGTTCGGCCACTGCGCGACGGCGTCATTGCCGACTACACCACGACCCTCAAGATGCTGCAATACCTTTTCGACAAGTGTTGCGGCCCTCGAAGATGGCTGAAGCCGCGCGTCCTGATCTGCGTCCCCAGCGGCTGTACCAGTGTAGAGCGTCGCGCAGTGGTGCAGGCAGCCAAGGAGGCGGGCGCAGGCGATGCCGATACCATCGAAGAGCCAATGGCGGCCGCAATCGGGGCAGGGCTCCCCATCGCCATGCCGGGCGGCAACATGGTGGTGGATATCGGGGGCGGAACGACCGACATCGCAGTGATCTCGCTCGGTGGCATCGTGAAAGCGCAGGGCATTCGCGTCGGCGGCAACAAGATGGATGAGGCTATCATCCGCCACGTCCGCACCGCCTACAACCTGATGATCGGCAATGCCACCGCCGAAGAGATCAAAATCAAGATCGGCTCGGCCTACACGCTGCAGCCAGAGATGCGCCTAGAAGTGCGAGGCAGGGACCTCGTCGCCGGACTCCCCAAGACGGTCGAAGTCACCAGTGAGGAAATCCGGGACGCCATCGCTGAGCCAGTGAACGCTATCGTCGAGAAGGTGTGCAAAGTGCTGGAGGAGACCCCACCCGAGCTTTCCTCCGATATCATTGAGAGAGGAATCGTGATGACGGGCGGTGGCGCGTTGCTGCGCGGGCTCGACGAGCTGCTGAACGTCGCGACCGACATCCCGATTCACGTCGCCGATAACCCGCTGAGTTGCGTGGCCATCGGCACGGGCAAAGCGTTGGAGCAGATGCGGGACCTCGGAAGAACCGGCGCCCCCGCCGCCAATCTGTGGTAGAAGGAAGGAGTACTTCCATGTGGCTGTTTGGTGTCTGTTTCTCTGTCGCACTGGTGTTCGGTGGATTCAGTGATGTGCCGAAGGACCACTGGGCGTATGAAGCCGTCACGGCGATGAGCGCGCGAGGCTACATCTCGGGTTACCCGGACAGCACCTTTCAAGGCGAGCGCCCTATCACGCGATTCGAGTTCGCGGTCGCCCTGGATCGCTTCGTACGTGACGTAGAGAAGGGGCTGAAGGAAGCTCCCAAGAGCCCGAACGTCAAGGACAAGAACGTAGGTGTCGCGCCGACCCATTGGGCGTACGGCTCGCTACTACACCTACTCGAAGCCGGCTACCTACCACCCAGCTCTCCCATCTTCTCTGAAAAGACCAAGCAGCTAACTCCTAAGCAGCTGGGCGAGGCACTCGGTAAGATCGCCGCCCACATCGCCTACCTCCATTCCACTCCGCCGGAGGACTGATCTAGGCACCACCGGAGCGGCGCAACTGTCTGCCCCTTGTCATGTAATACAGCGCTGGCACGGCGAGGCGCGAGATGAGCGTAGAAGCAATCTCGCCCGCCATTAACGCAATCGCCAGACCCTGAAAGATCGGGTCGAACAGTATGACCGACGACCCCACGATGACGGCCGCCGCCGTTAGCAGCATGGGACGGAAGCGCGTCACCCCTGCGTCCAGAACCGCCTCCTCCAGCGTTAGCCCTTGAGAAAGTCGAAGCTCGATGAAATCTACCAATATAATGGAGTTCCGAACGATGATGCCCGCTCCCGCAATGAAGCCGATCATGGAGGTAGCAGTGAAGAACGCACCCATCAATCCATGTGCAGGCAATATGCCAATGAGCGTCAGCGGAATGGGTGCCATGATGACGAACGGCGTGATGAAGTTCTGGAAGCTAGCCACCACCAGCATGTAGATGATGATCAGCACCGCAGCGAATGCTATGCCGAGATCGCGAAATACCTCATAGGTGATGTGCCACTCCCCATCCCACTTCATCGAGAACCTGTCGCTGGTTTCCGGCAGCCGCGTAGAGAGAACATTCAGCTTGGAGCCATCGGGCATGCGCAGCTTGTCAAGTTCCTTGTTCATCGTCAGGATCGCGTACACCGGCGACTCCTGCCTGCCGGTGACATCACCTATCACGTAGGTCACAGGCATCAGGTTCTTGTGGTAACGACTCTTGTCCGCAGGCCGCTCGATCGTTCGCGTGACGGTGGACAGCGGCGATAGTCCCCCTGCCGAACGAACATGAAACGACTCCAGATGATATGCATCGCTCCTCTGCTTGCGCGGGAAGCGAAGCATGATGCGCACGTCCTCTTCCTCTTCGCTGCGATGAGCCAGTCCGACTGGCAGGCCGGAAAGCGCCGCGGTCACAGTGGCATGAATGTCGTCCGTCCGCACACCCGTCAGAGAAGCCTTGGTGAAGTCCGGCTCGATGTGCACCTCGGGGCGATCCGCCTCCACGTACCAGTCCACGTCGGTGACGCCCTCGGTGCGCTCCATGATCTCGCGCACCTGACGCGCGACTGCGATCCTGCTCTCCTCGGTCGGGCCGTACACTTCTGCAACGAGTGTGGACAGCACCGGTGGCCCAGGGGGCACTTCGGCCACCTTCACGTTGGCACCCATGCGTCTACCGACATTCAGTAGTTGTGGGCGCAGTCGCTTCGCAATGTCATGACTCTGGGCCTTGCGTTCCGACTTGGAAACCAGGTTAACCTGTATGTCGGCCACATGGGGCCCTCGCCGTAGGAAGTAGTGGCGCACGAGACCATTGAAGTTATAGGGCCCTGCAGTCCCAACGTACAACTGGTAGTCCGTCACCTCCGGCACTTCGGCGATCACGTCGGCGAGCGCCTTGGTCACCGCTGCCGTCTGTTCCAACGAAGAGCCTTCTGGCATGTCTACGATCACCTGGAACTCGCTCTTGTTGTCGAACGGCAACATCTTCACGACGACGAACTTCGTGGCAATCAGGCCCACTGACCCCAGCAGCATCAAACCAACGAGTGCGAAGAACCCGAACCGCGCCAACCTGCTGCGAAGCAGCGATCCCATCACCACCAGGTACAGCCGTGTTAGAAATCCCCTCCGGTCATGAGAACTGTGATCGTGGCCTCCTACGTGGTTGCGCAAAATGCGGACTGCGGCCCAGGGTGTAACAATGAATGCAACGAGCAACGACCACATCATCGCCGATGAAGCGTTGACGGGAATGGGCCTCATGTAAGGCCCCATGAGACCACCGACGAACGCTAAGGGCAGTATCGCCGCGATCACCGCGAAGGTGGCGAGAATCGTCGGATTGCCGACCTCGTCCACGGCGTAGATCGCTACATCTATCAGCGATTGGTCCTTCGACTTCATCCGTATGTGGCGGACGATGTTCTCCACTACCACAATGGCATCGTCCACCAGGATACCGATGGAGAAGATCAGCGCGAATAGCGTGATACGGTTCAGCGTGTACCCGTAAAAGTACATCACTGCCATCGTCAGCGCCAGGGTGACAGGTATCGCGATGAGAACTACCAGCGACTCCTTGAGGCCCAATGCAAGAGCAATCAGCAGTGTGACTCCTACCACGGCAATGGCCATGTGGAACAGAAGCTCGTTCGACTTCTCCTTGGCCGTCTCGCCGTAATCGCGAGTCACCGTCACCTGCACGTCGGAAGGGATCAGGGTGCCCTTGAGGTGCTCCACTTTGGCAAGAACTGCGTGAGCTAAATCGCTCGCGTTCGTGCCCTTGCGCTTGGCGAGTGTCAGAGTAACTGCCTCTTCGAAGTTCTCTGGTCCGCCGTCGCGATTGGGACGGCCGAAGAACACGTACTGATCCGCATCGCCCCTCCCCAATCGCACGTCCGCCACGTCGCTCAGCCGCACGGGACTACCCTCTGCCACCGCAACGGGGACCTCGCCGATCGCCGACGGCTCTGGCAAGAAGCGCCCGGTGCGCACACCGAGCCACTGGTCGGAGGCAGTGACTGCGCCGGTTTCTCGCCGTTCATTGACACCTCGTATCGCCCCGGCCACATCCGGCACCGTGACTCCCAGCCCTGCCATCCTGTTAGCGTCTAGCTCCACCGACATCTCTCTGGGACGCCCGCCGATGATTGCTATCTCCGACACCTTCGGTATCTGCTTGAGCTCGGTCTCCAAACGCGCTGCTATCAGGCGAAGTTCGTCCGCCGAATAACCACCACCGTGTAGCGTGAGCGCAAGGATCGGGATGTCGTCGATGCTCCGTAGTTTTAGAATTGGAGGAGTTACTCCCTGTGGGATACGATCATAGTTGGACTGCAGCTTCTCGCGCAGCCGTACCATGCTGTCTTCTTCGTTCTGGCCCACGTAGAAGCGAACCACACACAGTGACTGGCCGGGGCTGCTGGTGGTGTAGATGTACTCCACACCAGGTATCTCCCACAGCAGGGCCTCCATCGGCTTGCTGACCCGCTCTACCACCTCCTCTGCAGAAAGGCCCGGCGCTTGCACGATGACGTCCACCATCGGCACGATGATCTGCGGTTCTTCTTCGCGAGGGGTGCGCCATACGGCCCAGATCCCGAGCGCGACCGACGCCGCAATCAAGATCGGTGTTAGCTTGGAATCCACGAACGCCCGCGCCAGCCGACCTGCTAATCCGAGGTGCATGCTATCTTTCCTCGCCGTTCCTTAGCACGCGCTCACCGGCCCGCAGCCCGGTCAGCACGATAACACCATCCTGTATGCGTTCGCCGGTAGTGATTAGCCGAAGCCTAGTCCGATTCCGTTCGTCCAGCACCCTCACATATTCCAGGCCGCTGCGCCGCAATATCGCGCTCTCCGGGATGGTGATTGCACGCTTACTACCTGTCGTTAGGTCGGCCCGACCGTACATGCCGGAGTACATTCCGGGTTCCCGCCCCACCTCGAACCGCACGATGGCAGTGCGCGTGCTGGGCTGCAGGCTGGGCACGATCTCTACGACACGGCCTACCCGCTCGCCGTCCAGTGCATCCAACACGACTCTGGCCGAGGTCACACCCAATCGCACGTACCGCAGCGCTCTCTCTGGGGTGCTAGCCTCTAGCCGCAGCGGTCCCGCTGACTCGATCTGCAACAACGGCATGCCCGGCGCAGCGGTGGAGCCGGGGTCGGCCAGCCGCTTGGTTACGACACCATCGAACGGTGCCGCCACCGTCCGGTAACTCATCGCGACCTTGGCCGCCTGCGTGGCTGCACCGGCTTGCGAAACGCGCGCGAGCGAGGCCATCGACTCGGCTTTTCGGATATCCACGCCGAGCCGTGCCGATTTGGCCGCCTGCAACTCGGCCTTCGCCGCCTCGAAGGCCTGCTCGGCAACCCGAACTTCCTCCGAGCGGGTTCCCTCCATCGCCAGGCTCTCCTGCTCTCGCGCGGCTGCCAAGCGGCTGGCTGCCACATCTCGGCGTGTGGTCGCTTGGTCGAGTGCCTGCTTGGAGATCGCGTTCTGGTCATAGAGTGACTTGTACCGCTGATAGTCCGCCTCGGCAAGCCGCAGGTCCGCCTCCGCTTGCTGCACGGCCAGCGAAGCTTGCCTCTTCTCTTGCTGCCTCAGCCCGGCACGGGCTTGTTCCAGCCGTGCCTTTGCCGCCTCGTAGTGTGCGGTGGCAGCAGCGACCCGCGCATCCGCCTGGCGCGTCTCCAGGTCGGTTGCGGTTTGTGCAGCCGCACTCCCGCTTTTCGCGGCGGCAAGTGATGCTTCTGCCTGTCGCAAGCCGGCTTCGAGATCGCGCGAGTCCAGCACTACCAGTGTCTGCCCCTTGCGAACGAAGTCACCCTCGCGAACCGTGATGCTCTCGATGCGTGCCAGAATCTTGCTGGAAACCGATGCCTCCATCTTCGGGCGCAACGTGCCGGGCAGTGAGAGGGTGATAGGTACGTCCCGCTCTTCCACCGTGAAGGCCTCGAACGACAAACTCTCCGTCGACTCCGCAGCCGAGGCTTTGACGGCTAGCGGGGAGTCGCCGCTCGGACGCAACAGCCAAGCAGCGACCGCACCCACGACGAGAACCGCACCGAGATAGATGCTCACTCGCTTCAAGATGCTCTCACCTCCATCCTGGAGAGCGTCTTGGCTCTTGTAGATGATAGTCTTACCTGCGTACGGTGCTCAAGCCGATCGGTTTCCCCGTGCATGCGCTGGGGAAGGTGGTACCTAACACCGTCGCAATCGTCGGCGCGATGTCTTCCGGTGACACTCGCTCGACGTACACCCCCGGCTGAATGCCGGGGCCCCGAAACAGAATCGGAACATGCGTGTCGTACACGAACGGCTGACCGTGGGTGGTTCCGGAAGGATACGCACCCAACATCCACCATGGTTGTAGCACGATGTGCACGTCGCCGCAGCGGTCGGGTCGAAAGCTGCGATAAAGGGTCTTACCCAGCTCTGTGATAGGCAGGCGACCCTCCATGTACTGAGTGCGTGTATATGCGGCGAACACCCCGGGCTCCTGACTCAGCACGTCCGCGATCACCTTCTCGACAGCCTCCGGATCGGCCTTACGCGCCTTCGCAGTATCGGGATCATAGTGGACCCACTGGGCCGATTCACCCAGCCGCCAGTCCCCCTCGCCGGGAAAGCGTTCGTCCAGAGCGGCAATGATCTTCTTGTATACCGACCCCATGTCCAGCCTGCCCGCGCCGATGCCGGAACGCATCGCCTGCTCCGGGATTGGTGCCACCCCGTGGTCTCCGGTCAACGCAATGAGGCATCGATCGATCCCGCCCGGAACGTGCGTGTTCAGCCAGTTGAAGAACTGCGATAGCATCCGGTCAGTCGCCACCGAGAGCTCTAGCACCTCGGGGCTGTCCGGTCCGAATGCATGACCGAGGTAGTCGTTGGTAGAGATACTGACAAGGAGTGCGTCGGCCACCTCGTCCTTTCCCATCTGCTCGGTGACCGCCGCGCGCTTCGCCAACTCTAGGGTCCACTCCGTGCCCCAAGGGGTCATCCTCAGGATTCCGTAGTACCCCGAGTCCGAGCCGTCCAACTTGTGTGGGAACCTCGCACCAAACGATGCGGGTGCACCGACGTTCGCCGCTGGCACCGGTATGCAACGGTCGTGCGCTTGCGGAACGACTGCCTCCCACACCTTGCCCTTGTAACTATCGGCGAGCTTTTGCTCGTTCGCTTCCTGCGCCCACTTCGGAAGTCGGCCACCATGGTAGTACTTACCGGTTCTGGCTTGTCCCGTGCGCGAGTCGTACCAAACAACGGTATCCGGCAAGTGACCCGACTGCAAAATCGCCGCTCGGTCCTTGATCGAGATGGATACCACCTTCGCCTTGCCCCCGGTCGCCAGCTTCAGTTCATCCGCGAACGTAGTGCTGAGCAGATTGCGAGGTGACATCTCGCTGGGATCGAGTGGGTCCTGCGTGCAGTACACGGCTTTGCGCGTCGCGCGGTCGAACCAGTCATTGCCTGCGATCCCGCTATAGAACGGCGGCGCGCCGGTACCGATCACCGAATGCCCGACACCCGTCTCGAGCGGGATGTGGTCAAATCTCCCATTCGTGAAAAAGGCTCCCTCTTCCATCAGGAATCGGAAGCCGCCGAGCGTCCCCCCCTTACGGGCGGGTAGGTACAAGTCGCTGAAACGAGTGAGATAGTCCCCGCGAAACTGGTCAATGACGATAAGGACCACGAGCCGAGGTCCCTTGTCCGCGAGCAGCGCCTCCCGAAGTGGAGCCTGCGCGCCCCCGGCCAGCGAGACGAAGGCAATCAGAAAGCTGAGAATGAACCGCATTCGAACCTCCCCGAAGAGCTACCCGGATACTTTGCATTTCTTGGCGGCTTTGCACTGGCTCCCATCCGGAGCCCGCCGCCACATCGAGTCCGACCCAAGGTGCATCGAACCCATGACCGACCTGCAAATCTTACCCGTGAAACTTCGAGGGGGTGTAACCGTCCCCGGGTCCCTTGCATCCAAATGTGCAGAGACAATGCGCCACACTGACGGCGAGAGAGGTGCGGATATGCGGCGATGGCTGAGCATCATGTTGGGACTCATGTCGGTGGCCTGCTGGAGCCAGGGAACACTCATTCCTAGGGAGATTCGGCCGCCCATCCCCGACAGTTGGGGCCCCTGGGTCCTGCAGTCGCATCGAGTGGAGGTCGGCATCCGGGATGGCGTTGCCGAAACCCGGGTAGAGCAGGTCTTCCTCAACAAAGGAACGCGACCGCTCGAAGCCGACTACCTATTTCCAATCCCCGCGAGCGCCAACATCTCGCGCCTCAGCATGACCGACGGCGACAAGCTGATGGAAGCCAAGATCATGCCCGCCGACGAGGCGCGCCGCATCTACGAGAGCATCGTGCGCGGTCTGCGCGACCCGGCGCTGCTCGAGCTCGCGGGCAACCGCCTCGTCCGTCTGCGCATCTTCCCAATCCCACCGCAGGGCACGCGCCGAATCCAGCTTACCTACAGTGAAACGATGCAGCGCGAAGGCGGCGCCTACCGGTACGTGTATCCGTTCCGCATGGACGCCCGCTCGGAGGGCGCGCCCGACCTCGTGACGCTTCGCGCCGATATCTCTAGCTCACAGCCCCTGCAAACGGTCACCTCGCCTAGCCATCCGACCGCGGCAATCCGCGTCGAAAGTGCGAGCCGAGCGACCGTCTCGTGGGAGAGTGGACGGCCCTACCAGCCCGTGGACTTCCAACTGCTGATTCGCTCCGGTAGCGAGAACCTGGGGCTCAGTGCCATGACTTATCGCACCTTCGGCGATGGCTTCTTCCTGCTCTTCCTTTCACCACGGCTCCACGCGCCGGAGGCCGAGATTCCCAAGAACGTCGTGTTCGTCTTCGACCGCACCGGCAGCATGAGCGGTCAGAAGATTGTGCAGGCACGCACGGCCCTGCGCTACTGCCTGGAAAAGCTGCGCCCGATGGACCGCTTCAAGGTGATCGCTTTCGACGACTCCCCCGATGCGCTCTTCCGTGGAACTGTCGAGGCCACCAGAGCGAACATCGAGAAGGCCATTCGCTTTGCCGAGAGCATGGAAGCGCGCGGCGGCACGAACATCCTCGCCGCCCTGGACGCGGCACTCGATGCCCTTAGCACCTCGACGGGCCCCTTCGACGCCATCGTCTTCCTCACCGACGGCCAGCCGACTGTCGGCGAGACCGACCCTAAGCGCATTGCCGACAAGATCGCCGACCGGAACCAAGAGCTGAAGCATATAATCAACCATGCCCCTGTGCCGGGCGCGCCGGAGAAACAGGAGCGACGCCCCGCCCGCGTACGCATCTACTCGTTCGGCGTCGGGCGCGACGTGAATAGCCGCTTGCTCAACAGACTGAGCATGGATTCGGGTGGCGACGACAACTACGTGACCGAGGGCGAGGCCATCGAGCCCGTAGTGGCCGGCTTCTTCGAGAAGGTCAGCGTGCCGGCCCTCCGCGACGTCCGCATCACCTACGAGGGCATGGACGCTTACGACATCTTCCCGCGCGAGCAGCGAGACCTGTTCCGTGGCAGCGCACTCGTGATCGCCGGCCGCTATCGTGGCACGGGTTCGGGCCGGATTATGGTCACCGGCCGAGGCGCGAGCGGAGAGGAAAAAGTCGAACTGCGTCTGGACCTCGGCGGCAGACACGATCGCGACGACTTCATCCCACGAATCTGGGCAACCCGCAAGATTGGCTACCTGCTCACCGAGTTGAACGGATCGGGCCGCAGCTCTGAGCTGGAGAAGGAGATTGTTCGTCTTTCACTCGAGTACGGAATCGTTACGCCCCTGACTGCCTTCCTGATCGCCGACGACGGGCCGGTACCCCAAATGTGGCGCGCCCGCCGGGCTTGGGGAGAGGACATCCGAGCGCCAGAGGGGATGCGAGAACTCGATGCCGAGATGGAGCGCTCGGCCGACGCTTACAGGAAGGGCACGACCCAGCGCCTCGGCCAGTGGGTAGGCCGCACCGAGCAGCATGCCGATGCCGCACCGATGTCCAAGGCCTACGGCGGCGGCTATCAGGTCGGCGGCCCGAAAGGCGCGGAAGGAATCGCCCAAGCCGGCCCGATGGTACAAGGGCAAGCCCGATGGGAGGCCCGCTCTCAGAGGCAACAAGGTGGTGTGTACGCCGCCGACAAGACCTTTTACCAGGCAGGCAACGCCATGGTGGACAGCATGCTGCAGCCGGGCGACAAGCTGGTGGAGGTCCAGGCGTTCAGCCGCGCGCACATCCAGCTCATCGAACGCTACCGCAAGCTGGCGTCCTACAGCCAGGTAGGGGATACGGTCGTGGTGCAGCTTCCCGGCGGAGCCGTGCGCATCGGCTCGACAGGCGCCGAGGAGCTCTCGGAAGAGGAACTGAAGCGGCTGATTCCGCCGGAATACGTCCAGACGAGTCTCGAGTATCCTGACCACCCCGGTGTGCCGCTGGCACCGCTGATTGCCTCGGCCTCCGCAGCCTCCATCGGCGCCACCCTGTTGCATCTTCGCCTCCGAGCATGAGAACCTGTCCCTCCCTCCCCCTTCGCAAGGGAGAGGGAGGGGTCGAGGGGCTCGCGGCCAATTCAGCCGATCTTCCCAGGATCTGTGGCCGTTACGGGAACTTCGTGGCTTGCTGAGCCGGTAACGGTTTCTGTAAGCCTCTGAATACGATTCCTGCAACGACAGGCGCGCTCCCCGACTCCCGGGGAGCGCTCCGCTTTATGTGATACACTCTCCGCCCATGAGCAAGGACATCGAGGCCCTCCGCCGTGAGATTGACCGCCTAGATTCCGAATTGCTGAAGCTGCTCAACGAGCGTGCGCGCCTGGCCAAGGAGATCGGCGAGACGAAAGGCCGCTCGCGCAAGCCCTTCTTCACCCCGGAACGAGAACTCGCCATCTACCGCCGCCTGCTAAAGGACAACAGCGGACCTCTGCAGCGGGCCCAGGTAAAGGCCATCTTTCGCGAGATCATCAGCGCCGCCCGATCGCTGGAGAAGCCGTTGGTGGCTGCTTTCTGGGGACCCGCAGGTACCTTTACCCACATGGCCGCCATCGAGCGTTTCGGCGCCAGCACCGAGCTGCTGGAAAAGGAGAGCATCCAAGAAGTGTTCGAGGC
Source organism: Fimbriimonadia bacterium (assembly GCA_039961735.1). Lineage (NCBI taxonomy): Bacteria > Bacillati > Armatimonadota > Fimbriimonadia > Fimbriimonadia bacterium. The sequence continues at coordinate 7,280 of JABRVX010000031.1, read as the reverse complement.
GGTGGAGCACGGCAAAGCGGAGTACGGCGTGGTCCCCATCGAGAACTCCATCGCAGGCGTGGTGCCCGAGACGCTCGATATGTTCCCGCAGACCAACGTCAAAATCTGCGCCGAGGTGTATGTCGGCATCCGACACCACCTGTGCACCAAGCTGACGGATATCAAGGAGATCGAGCGAGTCTACGCGGGCCCGCAGCCCGCCGCCCAGTGCAAGCGCTGGCTGCGCATGAACGTGCCGAACGCCCAGATCATCCCCGCGGTCCCGACCTCGCGCGCCGCCGAGATGGCCGCCGAGGACCCGAAGGGGGCAGCCATCGCGAACGCCCTCGGCGCGGAGCTCGTCGGCCTGCCCATCCTGTTCCCCGGCATCCAGGATAACCCTAACAACCGCACGCGTTTCCTCGTCGTCGGCTACAACGAGCCCCAGCCGACCGGACGGGACAAGACATCCATCCTATTCAACCTGCGCAACCGTCCCGGCGAGTTGTATCGCGCCCTCGGCGCGTTCGAGAGGCACGGCGTGAACCTCTCCATGATCGAGAGCCGTCCTGCCCCACGAGGCACCTTCGAGTACCTGTTCTACGTGGACACCCTCGGCCACCAGAAGGATACCAATGTCAGCCGCGCCGTCGAGACCCTGGAGAGCTACGCCCTCGAGCTCACGGTGCTAGGCAGCTATCCCGAAGCGGAGCAACTGGACCGATGAACCTGCTTGCCGTTCTTCCCATCCTCATCACTGCCCAGGCCGACGTGTATCGGCTCGACCTCGGACCTGCTCACCTTCGAGGCAAAACCATCACCGTCTCGCCGAACACACTGCACGACCTTCGAAGCGGGTCGTCCGCCACACTGCGCGACATCGCAGCCGCGGCGGACGGCGCCTCCTTCGTGTTCGTCGGTGAGTCGCACGACAAGGCCGAACACCACCGCTTCCAAGCCGACGTCATCCGGGCTCTCGTGGAGCGTGGTCGCAGCGTCATCGTCGGTATGGAGATGTTCCCACACACCGCCCAGACCAGCCTCGACCTCTGGAGCCTGGGCCGGCTCAGCGAAGAGCAGTTCATCGAACGCTCGGAGTGGAAGACCGTCTGGGGCTTCGACTACTCCCTGTACAAGCCCATCTTCGACGTCGTTCGAGAACACAAGCTGCGGCTTACCGGGCTGAACGTGCCGAGAGAGCTAGTGAGGAAGGTTTCGCGTGGGGGAGCCGCGGCGCTCACACCAGAGGACCAGGCGGACATGCCGGACCTAGACACGACCAACGCAGAACACCGCGCCCTCTTCAACGCGATGATCGGTGGGGCAGGGGGCCACGGGATGGGTGACAACGTATACGCTGGTCAGGTCCTTTGGGACACGGCGATGGCGCACTACGCACTGCGCTACTGGTCCCGGACCCCGCGAACCAAGGACACGGTGATGGTGATCATCGCCGGAAGCGGGCACATGATGTATGGTCTGGGGATCAACTACCGTCTCTCGCTGCGCACGCCCGAGCGAATCCTGAACGTACTTTGCCTGGATGCACCGCCTTCGGGAACCACCGTCGCCCGTAGCATAGCTGACTTCTCGTTCGCTTCTAGTGCACAGTCCACCGAAGGCCCGTAGCCTCTTCCTCTAGTGGTTTCGCCGTGTCGGCGATGGGTTCGGAACCGGCGGGACGCCGGAGCTACAGAGGTCAGTGGTCCTTCGCCTATGCCGCGCCTATCGCCTTGGCTGTTGCAACGACGTCCACGGGCACCCCAGGGCTCATCGTGGTGGAGAGGGTGATGGAGCGGAAGTAGCGTCCCTTCGCGCCCGCGGGCTTCGCCTTCATCAAGGCAGTCAGGGCAGCCACCAGGTTCTCCTCGATCTGCTCGTTCGTGAACGATACCTTGCCGATGGGCAGATGCACGTTGCCCGCCTTCTCCGTGCGGTACTCCACGCGCGTGGCCATCGTGATCTCGCGAACCGCTTGCGCCACGTTGTCCGTCACCGTGCCGTTTCGCTTGTTGGGTGTGCGAGGGCCGAGTAGGCGACCGATCTTGCCCACCAGCGGCGCCATCTCGGTGTGAGCGATCAGCACGTCGAAGTCGCGAAAGCCGTTCTGGATCTCCTCGATCAAGTCTTCGGCGCCCACGCGGCTCGCCCCCGCCGCCTTGGCCTCCTCGGCATGGTTGCCTCGGGCTAGCACGGCCACGGTTCGTTTCTTGCCCGTCCCATGAGGCAGATTGGTGATTCCGCGCACCACCTGATCGGACTTGCGAGGGTCCACACCCAGCCGAACTGCCAGTTCGATGGTCTCATCGAACTTCGCGTTGGCCAAACCTTTGACTACCTCGATGGCTTCGGACATTGGAAGAAACTTGTCCGGTTCCACCTTCTTCGTCAGCTCGACATAGCGCCCGCTGTGCGGTTTGGTCTTCAGTTTCTTTCGCTCTTGCTTGATCATCGCGCCACTCCCTCGGTGTCAGGGCCTCACGCATCTAGGGCGTGTAGCCTTCGATCTCGATGCCCATGCTGCGGGCCGTTCCCGCCAGCACCTTCATCGCGGCCTCTTCGTCTTCGGCGTTCAGGTCTTTCATCTTCAGCTTCGCCACTTGCCGAAGCTGGTCGGGCGTCAGCTTGCCCACGCGTTCGTTCTTCGGGTTGCCGGCGCCCTTGTCTATGCCGGCTGCGGTTCGCAGGAGGTCGGCGGCAAGCGGCTGCTTGATCGTGTAGCTGTACGAACGATCCTCGTACACCACGATTTCGACCGGGAGCTTCATCCCGATCTGGCTCGCGCTCTCCTCATTGAACTTCTTGATGAACTCCATCATGTTGATCCCGTGCTGACCCAGCGCCGGGCCGACAGGCGGTGCGGGAGTCGCCTTTCCTGCTGCGATATGAAGTTTGATTACTCCGGTGATCTTCTTTGCCATTGTCGTCCTCGTTCCGGCGCCGCGTGCTCGCTATATCTTCTCCACGTCCGTGAACTCCAGTTCTACCGGAGTGTCACGCCCAAAGATGTTGATCAGCACACGCAACTTCTCCCGATCCACATCCACTTCATCAATCTTGCCCGTCAGGTCTGCAAACGGGCCGTTGGTGACCCGCACCGTGTCGGCTCGCTTCCAGGAAACCCTCGGCTTCGCCTTGCCGGTGTCCAAGCTGTCCAGAATGTCCTTGACCTCGCGCTCGCTCAGCGGTACTGGCTTCTCGCCCGAACTCACGAAGCCGGTGACCCCGGACGTGGACTTGATCAGCGCCCACGTGTCATCGTCGAGCGTCATCTCCACCAGGATGTACCCTGGGAACACGTTCCGCTGCACCACCGTGCGCTTCCCGCCTCGGGTCCGAAGCTCCTGTTCGGTCGGGATCAGGATCTTGAAAATTCGCTGGTCCCACAGGCCCTGAATCTGGGCCCTGCGCTCGATGATGCGCCGAACCTTGTTCTCGTGCCCCGCAAACGTGTGCACCGCGTACCACGCTCGGTACACCCCTACGCACCCCCCATGATGAACCGCATCAACCACGTCAGGATAGTGTCAATCGCAAACAGATATCCCATGGAGACCGCGATCACGATGAGCACGACTCCAGTCAGGCGCCATGTCTCTTGTGAGCTGGGCCAAGTCGTCTGTCGCATCTCCTTGGCCACGTCCAGATAGACCGCCTTCGGTCCACCTCTCTTGAAGAAACCACGAAAGGCACGGCTAACCGCCACCTTGGGCGTGCGTAGTCGGTCCCTACCTTCGTTGCCGGTTTCTGCCATAAGACACTCGCTCCTAAACAGCGCGCTGCGCGCGGGAGAGATGGGGGAACTTCCGTATTCTACACCATCTCCGCAAAAAGCTGCTACCCCGCCGAAGGACGCCTGCCCGAACCTGCGAATCTCGAAGTAAGATGAGCGTGGTTATCGTAATCACCGGCGCAAGCCAGGGCATCGGTCGTGCCGCCGCCCAGGCCCTCGCCGCCAAAGACCGTGAGCTGGTGCTGGTCGCCCGGCGCCGACCTGCGCTCGAACTGGTCGGCGGCGAGTGCGAGGCGGCCGGGGCGCGCACGCTCGTCCGTTGCCTGGACGTGCAAGACGAGTCCGCCGTCAAAGGGCTCTTCGACGGGTTGGAGCGGGTGGATGCGCTGGTGAACTGCGCCGGCTTCGGCAGGTTCGGGCCTACCGAGGAGGAGGACACCGCTACCTTCGACCGCTGCATAGCCGTGAACCTACGAGGCGTCTATCTCTGCTGCAAGCACGCCGTCCGCCGAATGCTGCCTGCAGGCTCGGGCCGGATCGTCAATGTCCTATCCATCGCCGCCAAGGTGCCATTTCCCGCGAGCGCAGCCTACTGCGCCTCCAAATGGGGTGCGCTCGGACTGACGCTCTCCCTCGCCGCCGAGTACCGAGTGCGCGGAATCAAGATAACGGCCCTCCTGCCGGGAAGCGTAGACACCCCGTTCTGGGACAGCCAGACCTGGAGGCCGAAGCGAGACCGCATGCTTCCCGCCAAAGACGTTGGGGCCGCAATCGCTCAAATCCTGAGCGCACCGGACACCATGAACATAGACGAACTGGTCGTGATGCCGCCGGACGGTATCCTATGACTCGGCGTTGTTCAGCTTGTCAATCTTCGCTGCGAGGATGAAGTCGCTCTCCGTCAGCCCGTCAATTTTGTGCGTCCAGATGGATATCTCCACTTTGCCATAGCTTAGCAGGATGTCCGGATGGTGCCCCTCGGCTTCCGCGATCTCACCGACCCGGTTCACGAACTCCAGCGCAGTGCGAAAGTCCGGAAAATCATAGCTGCGTCTCAGCTTCTTGTAGGACACTACCTGCCAGTCAATTACCTCGCCGTGTAGTTCGTCCACTCTGCTTCGCTCTAGAGGCGGCACCCCACCCATACACGGCACGCATTTCTTCGAAGCCAGAGACTCCATGCAACCCCCCACTCATGTACTCTCGAGACATGCGATTGTACCGAGACCTACTCCGAATCGGAATACCCTCCGTAGGTCTTCAGGGCGTCCAGCATCGCCCAGTAATTCTCCAGCGGCATCCCTTTGAAGATAACGTTACTCGAACTGAAAATGTAGCCGCCTCCTGGTTTTGCGACCTCGATGCATCGGCGGCTCTCTTCGATCACTTGCTCGGGTGTGGCGTCCTGCAGCATGGCGCAGTTCACATTGCCCATCAGGCACAGGCGATCCCCGTAGAGGCGCTTGACCTCCCCGATGTCCATACCGGCCATCGGGTCAATGGACTGGAGCGCATGGGGCTCGGAGGACATCAGCTGATCCATGATCGGCATGATCTGCCCGTCCGTGTGCAGCATCACGTACGCTCCGTATTCGCGCAATACCCGTACGTTCTCTTGGAGATACGGAGTTACGAACTCCGCAAACAGCTTCGGCGACAGAAACGGTCCTTTGTTCAGCGCGTAGTCGGTGTTCAGAATCAGCAACTCCGCTCCTGCGTCGTACGCGCGCTTGCCCCACTCGAGGGCGTCTCTCAACATATTGCGGCACTCCGCGTGCATCTCCTCGGGTCGCTCATAAAGCTTGACCGCCAGGTCCTCCATACTTTGGCCGTCCGGGATGCCAAGCGTTCCGTTGCCGGCGAACGCCATGATCATGTAGTGGTCGCCCGTTTCCTTCTTCAAGAGCCGAACAGTCTCCAGGTAGGCCTCGCCTGCATAGGGCCTCCATATAGCCAACGCCGACCAGTCGAAGGTTTCTGCCACTAGCAGCGACATCTCGGCTGCCTGCGCCACCAGCCGCTCGCGCTCTGCTCCCTGTGCCGCCGCAATCTCTTCCTCTTCGGGAAAGTCGCGGCCGAACGCCTCCTCGCAGAGCTGAAACTGCATCTCGAAGTGCGGGACTTTGTCTCGTGGCTGACGCATCTCTAGCGCATCCACCATTCGCTGCCGGGGGGTGTACTCCATGAGTGCGAGTCTATCCCAGTCCCAAGTCCCGGCGTCGCAGGAGGGAAGGTGGAGGTGCGGAAGCTAAGCCCAACGCATCGCATGGAGGAGAAACAAGTGGACCTTCATCTGCCCGGCCCCGGAGCTCTGTCGGCCTTGGTGTACCGACGTCAGGCACGCAGCCGCCGCCAGTCTAGCTGGGATCGAACGGGTGGCAACCGTGACTACCTTACCATCGCGCCCGGAGAGACCAGAGTTCTCGCCGAGATGGACCAGCCAGGATGCATCCGCCATATCTGGATCACGGTGGGCGCAAAGGACAAGATGTACCTTCGCAAGACAGTCCTACGGGCCTACTGGAACAGCGAAACGACCCCCAGCATCCATGCGCCGTTAGGCGACTTCTTCTGCCTCGGCCACGGCATCGCACGGAGCTTCGCCTGCCTGCCGTTCGCCTGTGTCACGGAGAAAGCGAACGAGGGTGCTTTCGGAGGCGGGATCGCGCTCAACTGCTACTTCGCCATGCCCTATCACCAATCGGCTCGTATCGAAGTACAGAGCGAATGCACCGAAGACATCGGGTCCTTCTACTACTACGTGGACTACGAGGACACGGACGTGCCCGAGGATGCCCTTCTCTTCCATGCGCACTACCGGCAAGAGTATCCGACCCAGGGCGAGCAGGGTGATCTGAGCGGCAAGGGCCTCAACTACTGGAAGCACATGGATGTGCCCAACATCGGCGGCGATGGCAACTACCTCGTGCTGGACACTAAGGGCGCGGGCCACTTCGTCGGCTGCAACATCTCGGTGGACAATATAGACCCCATGGTCTCCAAGAAGCTGGTCGGATCGAAGGAAGTGGACGTGTACGAGCTGACCTGGTGGGGCGAGGGCGACGACATGTTCTTCATAGACGGCGAGACGTGGCCGCCCAGCCTGCACGGAACGGGCTCCGAGGACTACTTCTCCCAGGCGTGGGGGATGCATGACAAAGCCTATCCCTACTCCGGTACCTCCATTCACGAACACGACCCCGACCGCCCCACGCGCAAGATGTGTACGAGCTATCGCTTCCACATAGAAGACCCGGTGTGCTTCGAGAAGAGCCTAAGGATGAGCATCGAGCACGGGCATGCGAACCTGCAGTCCAACGACTACTCCAGCGTGGCGTATTGGTATCAGACTAAGCGGTCGGAGCCTCTCCCGCCGCTGCCGGATGCTACATCGCGCGTTCCGCGGTCCTACAAGCCGGAGTAAGAGGTCACAACCCGTGGCATCGCCGTCTCGGCGATGGTCTTCATCACGGGCGGGACGCCCGTGCCACGAGGACCCCCGTCTCGGCGATGGTGTGGATGTGCGTGGCATCGTGGCATCGCCGTCCCGGCGATGGTCTTCACCACG